>CAYQTW010000352.1:3077-3986 GCA_964420485.1 uncultured Anaerolineales bacterium | reverse complement strand
GGCGCAGGTCGGGCAGGTGCAGGCGGGCACGGGCGTGATCACGGCAGAGGTGCGGGACGACAAGAGCGTGTTGAGTGCGTGGGCGGTGGTGTACAAGCCCTCGTACGTGCCGCCGGAGCCTGGACCAGAGATGGTGCAGGAGACTCTGCCGACGGTGACGTTGCTGGATCAGAATAGAGACGATGTATACACCGGTCTCTACGAGGGATTCGACGAGGTCGGAGAGTACCGGATCGTGGTGTATGCGGTGGATGGGGAAGGATTTGAAGGCCGGCCGAGGGAGGTAGAGATGCGGACGGGATGGCTGGTTTACTTGCCTGTAGTGCTAAAGCACTGAAAACAAAGGAGACTGACGATAAAAGCACACATTCGAACCTTCAGCATCCTCTTGATCCTGCTGCCCCTCTGCCTTCTGAGCAGACAGTCTGCGTTGACCCAGGACGCCGGCCCGCCGGATCAACCCGCATCTCTCGTCTACAACGAGATGCGCACCGTCTACCTGGGCAACCTGGCCCGGCGGGACAACGGTGTGCCACCGCTGCGCTGGAACGCCCAGATGACCGACGCCGCCCGTTGGTTCTCCTGGGATTCGGTGGAGAACCGCCCCGGCGGCTTTTGTGGTCACGACGACACGCTCGGACGCTGGCCCTCAGAACGGGTCCCTCTCTTTGGTTACAAAGGCTGCTGTGGCGCCGAGAACTGCTATTGCGGCTATATGACGCCGGAGGCCGCCATTGAGGGGTGGATGAATAGCCCCGGACATCGCGCCAATCTGCTTGATGCCAACTCCCGCGAGTTAGGGATGGGCTATTACCGCCGGGAGAGCGATGGACGAGGATATCTGACCCAGGACTTTGGCCAAGACCCTGTCTATCCGCCGGTAGTCATTGAGAACGAGGCCATCACCAC
>CAYQTW010000352.1:0-3067 GCA_964420485.1 uncultured Anaerolineales bacterium | reverse complement strand
CCACCACCTCCCCCACCATCAGTCTCTACATTTACGGCGGTGGGGAGAGTGGTGGCTTCACCGGGATGGGGCCGGTCTCCGAGATGATGGTAGCCAACGACGTCTGCTTCACAGGCGCGTCCTGGGAGACCTACGCGGCCGAAAAGACCTGGACCCTGGAGTCGGGCGCCGGCTGGCGCACCGTCTACGTCAAGACACAAGACGCTGTAGGTCGCACCACCACAGTCAGCGACACCATCTACCTGGGGGAGAGTGTCCCCTTGGACGAACTGGGCCTGCACCTGGCCTCCTCCACGACCGACCAGGTGCCGCTGCAAGGGTTGGACGGCGGCAGCCTGCCCTACGTCCAGTTCAGCCAGAATTGGTTTGCCGACGACACCTTTGATACCTTTGGCCTCTGGTGGGGCAACGGCGAGCGAGTGAACGATCCCGCCGCCTTGGGCGGCACTGCCTTCCGCCTGCGCCCAGGGGACGGAGAGTCCTTCGCCTGGGTCTGGACGACAGAGTTCTTCGAGGACACTCCTCTCGTTGCCTACTTCCGGCTCAAAGTGAGCGACAACACCTCCGCCAGCGAAGTGGCCCGCATCTCGGTCAAGGGCGGTGGCACGGAGTACGGCCCCCTCAGCCTGAAAGGAACCGACTTTGCGGCGGCGAACATCTACCAGGAGTTCCCGCTTGCTTTCACTTTCCACGACAACCCCGACGACGTCTTTCTGATTCTCAACTTCTGGCGCAGCGGGCAGGCCGACGTCTATGTGGACGGGGTGTACATCTTCACCGACCCGCAGCCGGTGCAGACGCCTCTGACCTGGACGGTGCCCGGCGGCAACTACCGGGGCGGCGGTATCTGGCTGCGCTATACCGATGGGGCCGGCGCCTTTTCGTCCATCGAAGAAGCCAATCTGAACCCAGGGTTCATCTCCGTCTCACCGGCCTCCCTGTTTTTCTTGGCCGAGCACGGCGCTTCGCCGCCACCTGCGCGGATGCTTTCGATCCTGCGGGAAGGCTGCGGATCGTTCACTTGGAGCGCCTCCGACGATGCCGACTGGTTGCACCTGCAATCCGTCGGGGAGACGGTGCAGGTCAGCGCGGACACGACAGGGTTGAGCATCGGGAGTTACCAGGCCACCGTCACCGTCAAGGCGGAGGCGGGCGTCCTGGGCAGCCCGGCACAGGTCCCCGTCACCCTGATCGTGGCCGACCAGGTCTACCAGACTTACTTGCCCTTGACTGTCAAAGAGTAGAGTGTCAGCACTTTACTCGTCGAGGCTGGCCCAGGAATACCATTGAGAGGCAGTGCTTCTCCATCGTCTGCCCAGGTTTCCACACCGGCGATCACATTGGATTGGCAGTGGTGTTTCCCGGTAAGTGACGGTGTAATGCCCTGGGATACCCCCCCCTTTTGCACGTGAAATATGCTAAAGTGCCTATCCACTCGTGCCCGTGATGACCTCCTCCCATTCCAGCGATGTGCCGCTCTCTCGCAGTTCCTCCAAACTGCTCAACAGAATCTTGCCGGGTGGTAGATTCCGGGCATCGCCGCGCAGGATCTTGGCCTGCTGACAGCGGTGGGCGGCGGTCTCCAGGATCAGCACCAGGTATCCTTTCGACAGATTGAGAACCTTTTCCCACTTGTCCACGTTGCGAGTACGGACCTCGCGCTGCACCTCGACCGGCCAGCGTGTGCCATCAAAGTAGAGCGACAGGTCTGGCTGGGAGCGATTGCCCCACACGTCGGCGGAGGCGAGCATTGGCTGCGGATCATCGTCCACTTGCAGGCCCAGGCCGCGCAACAGATCGCGTGTTTCCAGGATGTCCACGGCGTGCTGCACGCCCTTGTGTCGAGAGATGGCCTGGTCGAGTTCCGAGGGAACCGGGTCGCCATAGTTGAGTTGGTACCAGGCGAGACCGTCTTGGGTGAGCGCGTACAATGCACGTGGGCGGCCCTGGCCGTAGCGGTATCCAGCGGGTTTTCCCTGGTGCTGATAGAACTCGATCAAACCATCTCTCGTGAGGCTGGTGAGTGCGTTCCGCACGGTGCCGTGAGCGACCTGGGCCAACTCGGCGACGCGGCGTGTCAGTTGCCACTGGCGGGCCAGGCCGGAGCTTCCCATGACGAACAGGATGGTCTTGTGAGTTCGGTTGGTGACCTGGATTTTCCGTGCGGGGATGGTGACCGGCACAGTGGAGGCAATCCGGACGGCCGCTTGCGCCTCGTCGTGAGTGGCCTGGAGTCGGGCGGCTTGAGCGTTCAGAACCTGGGTGTTGTAACTCAGGCGTCTGAGTCCGTCGAGGGCCCAGAGCACGAGTTCGGCGGGGTTTGCCTCTGGATCATCCAGGGATTCCAGCAAGACCGTGTGCCAATAGAGGTACCACTCACAGAGGGGCACGCTTTTCAGTGTGGCGACGATCTCGGCGCACGTCTGGATGATCTCCTCGCGCTGTTGGGGGGTGAATGTCACATTCATTCTGTTGTGCCTGCTCGCGTCACTTTTGGGCAACACGCCCGGCGGGTTGTGTGGGCTGACCTCGCTTGAGCAGCCAGATTTCCTCTCCTCGTTTGCCCTTGGCGTCGCTGATACTGCTCATCCACAGCACCAGATGTCGTTCCCCGGCCCAGAACAAGATCTCGCTCTTGATCGTCTTCAGCGCAGATTGGTTCGGGACGATGATGTAGAATTCGCCACCGGTGGCGTCGTAGGTGTTGCGCCACTTGTGGGCTTGTGCCTCTGGGTTCTTGCGGGTGTCCCGCTCGACCTGGACGTACAGCGTCCGCCCCTGGCGCGACGCTATCAGACTGGGCGCAAAGATACGCCCCGCTGGCTCGCCGGGCAACTCGATCTGGGCCGGGAACAGGTCTACCTCGTAACCGGCATCTCGCAGCATATCCGCCGCCGCCAGACTCAGGAGTGTGTGTGCTGCGCTATGGTGTCGTTTCAAGAGTTCCGTCGTCTGGCTCGGCACAGGCTCTCGCCCCAGAAGCAGCCAGCAGGCGTCGCGGCCTTTCTCTGTCAGTCGCACCAAGTGGGGTGCCCGTCCAGAAATCTCAGTTTTGCCCTCGATGAGC
>CAYQTW010000351.1:0-4010 GCA_964420485.1 uncultured Anaerolineales bacterium | reverse complement strand
ATACGCGGCAGGTTGAGGGCCTGTGCCTTTTTAGGCGTGCTGGTTCGAATCCAGTCTGGGGCATATTTACCACATATTTTGTTTCGGTCAAGCCCCCTTAAGCAGGGGGCTTTGGTTTCCCACAAACGTCCTCCCGCACGACTCGCATCCGGCTTGGATGAAGCCAATGCTGCCACGCGCCGCAAGCGTTGGAACCAGGCACGCTGAACACGCAAGTTGGATAATCCCGTTTCCTGTGCTATAATGTAAACCGGGACGGGCGGGATGAGGAGGGCCGATGGCGGCGAGGGTAATCACGGTTACTTCGGGTAAAGGTGGAGTGGGCAAGACGACCATGGTCGGCAACCTGGGCGTCGCGCTGGCGATGCGCAGGCAGCGCGTGGTGGTCATTGACGCCGACGTCGGCTTGCGTAACCTCGACATGATGTTGGGTCTCGAAAACCGCGTCGTCTACGACCTGGTGGACGTGATCGAGGGACGTTGCCGTCTGCGTCAAGCACTGGTGCGCGATAAGCGGCTTGCGGAACTTTTTCTGCTGCCGGCCGCGCAAACCCGCGACAAGAGCGCGGTCCAGCCTGACGACATGGTGCGCATCTGCGATGGCCTGCGGGAGCAGCACGATATTATTTTGATCGATTCTCCCGCTGGCATCGAGCAAGGTTTTCGCTACGCCGTCGCCCCGGCCGACGAGATCCTCATCGTCACCAACCCAGAGGTGGCCGCCGTGCGCGACGCCGACCGGGTCGTCGGCTTGATCGAGGCAGAGGAGAAAGAGTCCCCACGGCTGATTATCAATCGGTTCAGGCCAAGTATGGTGCAGCGTGGCGAGATGTTGAACATTGCCGACGTCGTCGAGTTATTAGCGATTGATCTCGTCGGCATCGTGCCAGAGGACGAGGCCATCTTGATCACCACAAATCGGGGGCGGCCTCTCGCCTTTTCTCAAGACGGTTCCCTGACCGGACGGGCACTTTACAACATCGCTCGCCGGCTACAAGGAAATGATGTGCCGTTCCAGCCTCTGCATGAACCCAGTCTGCTTGAACGCTTTTTCCGTTCCATGCACCTTAGATAAGACCTCCGATCACTGCCCGTCTCTTTCTTGCTCCTCGGTGTATATCACTTCTGCGTCGTCCAATCTCCAACGGTCATCCTGCCGGACGAGATACCACCGTACAAAAGTTTCGTCTTCCAACGTGCCGTCTCGGTGCTCACACAAGACGTTGAAATCAAAGACGGCCCGGTCCGAACCAGGGCTGTTTTTACCATAAGTGTATTCTTCGGGTTGCAAGTTGGTCACTCTCACGTGGGCAATCTCGCTGCGTGCTGAGGCGCACCCACACCGACCGGCAGCGCATTGCTCCAATTGTTCCCATCCCTTCTCGGTAAAGTACTCGGCCGCCTGTTGGTCATCGGTATAGTGGTTGTAGAACGCCAGCACGACCTTTTCGGGATAGGGAGAGCGTTTGACATCTTTGGGCTCTGCCTGATAAAAGACGAGTTCGTATTTCTCAGGCATCACGAGGATGCCCTGCTCGAGCGGCTCGTAGTACGTCTCACCATCACTGGGGCGGTAAGTCTGTCGCAGCGCCAGTTGGGCGCGATGTGGCAGGCGCTGGTCAACCGTGACGCTGTTCAATTCGATCTCGACGCGGCTGCCACTAAAGTATCCCTGTGGCACGTATTCCTCTTTGCCCGGTTCCCAGTAAAAGATGGACAACTTGGTTATTTCACCATTGCAGCGATCACGCACGACCAGTTCAGGGCCTTGAGACCCAGATAGGACATCCTCCATGGCAGCGGTACATTCACATTCGCATAAATAGTTACCACCCTGGGGGCGCAACTCGTAAGGAGTCAGGGCAAAGGGGCTACTGTCACCCGGTTGGTAGACGACACCTCCGATGGGGCTGCCATCGTGCCCGGTCTCGGAAGGCAGGTCGAAGCGGTACAGGACGACCCATTCCTGGTTGCTATCACGGTTGGCGTCGAGGCGATAGGTGCAGACATGCTCCCAATTCTCCGGCAATTCGACCGGCGGCAGAATCTCTTTTTCTTTCCAGGATTGGGAATACAAGAGACTGACCACGACCGCTAGAACAACTATGGCGAATGTAGCGGTGAGAAGACGGGTATATTTCCGAACAGGCTTTTGCAATACGGCTTGTAACAACAACCTGGCCGCCAATTGTTTATCTACGCCATAGTCCGGCCGGCTATGCACTACTTGGGCAAAGGCTCCTTGAGCCTGTTCCCAATCTTTTTTCTCCAGCGCCTCTAAACCCTCGCTAAAGCGTCGAGTGAGGAATTCCTCTTTCCGGCAACGTTCGAACGCTGCTTTCCACTTCTGGTTCTCTTCCTCGGGGGCCTGAACCACCAGTTGAGTATAAGTCGCCGTGGCCTCGGCCCACCGCCCCGCTTGCTCATGGCCCCGCGCCTCTGCCTCTAACTGGCGCACCAGGATGGCGCTCCGTATCTTTTGGGCTGTACGTTCGCGAGGCGATACCTGGAGCGCTCGCTCGCAGGCTGCCAGTGCTCCCTTCTCATTTCCGACTTTCTCTCGTGCTCTTGCTTGAGCCACCAGCGCGCGGGTCAGCAGCAAACGTGCCTCTTCGCGGTCTTGTTTGTAAGCCCACTCTAGTTCGGTCACCGCTTTGTCGGTCTGGGCCAGTTGCAGCAGCGTCTCGCCCAGGCGCAGCCGGGCGTAAAAGTGGTGCGGGTTCGCCGCCAGCACATCTCGAAAGTAGCGGGCGGCTGTCTTGAACTGTTCCCGGCGGAAGAATTCCTGGCCTATACCATAAAGTTCTTCGGCCAGTGGGTCCACCCGGTCCAACTCGTGTTTCACGTCCCGGAGGGGCCTGTGCTGATGTATCCAGCGGCGGAAGAGTTCAATGGCAAAGCGGTGTTCTTGCTCTCCGGTCATATCCAACACTCGCCGCCTCACCAGATCACGGGGCGCCGTCAGTTCCACCTCGCGCGTGCGCAGCCTGGCAGCGTGGTTCGCCAATATCTGCATCCCCTGCTCTTCCGTGATGGTCTCTCCCTCGCCAGCGGCCCCGGCCAGGTTGGCGGCGTAGATTTTCTCGGCCACACTCAGCCCATCCCAAATCCAGACCATTGCCTGATCGCCAGCCTCCAGCGTGCTGGGCACGGCGGCCTTTACCTCTGGTGCGCCTATCCTCGGCGGTGTGGTGGGATGGCCCGCGTAGGCTCGCTCCCAGATCTGCTGGCAGAGTAACTGGGTCAGGTAGGGGTGCCCATTGGTGAGGCTCAGGATGCGCGCCACGGCCTGGTTGGTGAAACGGAGTGCGCCACTCTGCCCTGGGGCCTCCGCCTGACGCACCATCGCTGCGGCGCTTTTTCGGTCCAGCACCCAGACCTCTCGCACCAGCGAGGCTTTGAAAGTGGCGGTAAAGTCCAAGGCCAGGTCGTCAATCCGCCGGCCGACGGCAAAGACAAAGGCTGGGCGATGGTCCTTGGTCATCACGCGGCGCATAAAGCGGACGAGAGATTGGCCCGCCGCCGTCGCCGGCAATTCTTCTTCGGTTGCTTCGTCCAGCACGTCGAACTCGTCCAGGAGGAAAACGAGACGGCGATTTTTCCCCAGAACTGAAAAAGCCTGGGGCAAAAAGGTGCGGATAAAGAACAGTCCCCGGTCGTCAAAGACCTGGGGGTCGGGGGGCGCCAGGCCAACCTGCTCGGCGACGATGTCGGCCAGGTCGGCCAACACCTGTCCCAGGGGACGAGCGGCCTGATCCTGGAGATCAAAGTAGACGGGCAGAAAGGCATCGGCCGACAGGGTGTGCCGGAGTTGCAAGAGCAGGGTGGTCTTGCCGATGCGCCGTTGGCCGAATAGAACCAGGGAATTGGTGACCGGGTTACGCAGTCCCCGCGCCACCCAGTCTAGCGTGTCTTGCCGGCCAAAGAACCCTCCGGCCCCCTGCATAGGGGCCCCTGCCACGTAGGGATTAACCGGTTGGGCCATTGTGTTTTTTCCTTGCCAGTTCCTC
>CAYQTW010000350.1:1332-4016 GCA_964420485.1 uncultured Anaerolineales bacterium | reverse complement strand
TCGAAAGTGCCTCATAAAACCTGGCAGGTCTGGTTCTCATCTCTTGATGACATTGTCTCAACAGTGAAAGATTTCAGCGCGGGGCAACAAGTTCGCGGCGTATGTCTGCCGCGTCAATGTAGGGTTCACCCTTTCGTCGCTTTTGCTCTTCCATGTATTCGACGATCTTGAGCAGTTCCTTCAACTGCTCTTGCATCCCTGGGTCGCGGGATGCCTGGCGAGGGGATTTCCCGTCCAGCGCGGGCACCGGGTTGTCGAGCCACTCTGCGTATTGGGCGACCATTCTCTCGCGGATGATGGTCTCTGCGATCTCTGCCGGAATCCCTTCCTCGTAATCCGAAGGAGATGGTTCCGCCGATGCGAGGCTGGCGGTGTCCAGATCCCGGAATTCGTCGCCCTGGTGCTGGATCAGGCGTCCCAGGACTCGCCTGAGCAGCATCTTGCCGGCCGCCAATCGCTTCCGCGAAATGCAACTCAGTTCCAGATGGTTGCTCCACAACCGCACGTCGCCCAGGGAGCGATAGTTTGGCCCACCTGACCCGCCCGGCCCGGCTGTCCACTCCGCCTGCACCACCATCCCTCTTTCCTCTATGGGCGCCTCGGGCACGTGAGAGTCACCCCGCAGCAACCAGACATAGGCCAGCGCCGTCTCATCTTCGGCGGCCGGCCCCACGTAGGCAAATTCCTCTGCCTGACCCAGCCGCTCCGCGACCGTCCGAGGCTCCTGTACGGCGTAGCGGGCTGTGCTGAACGTCAACAGGTGGCCCTCCGGGGTGTAGAAGGGCGGAGGCGGCGCGGTGGCGATCTCCATCAAGTGGTGATAGAGATCAAGGCTGTGGTCGCGGTAAAAGTCGTCCAGCGACACCTGGGGGTGCTGCGCTTGATATTCTTCCCACAGTTCCCTGGCAAAGCCCAGTATCGCCGGCTTTTCCGTTGGCGGGCGGGGAATCATAGCCCCAGTAAAGTCCAGCCTTCCCTCTGTCAGCAGAGGGCGGGCCAGGATGACCTGCCACTTTACCAGAGCGTAGGAGGCAGATATGTCGTTGACCTCGAGCACCTCGCCGCTGAGCAGGTCTTGCACTGTCTCGCCGATGCCCGGCTCGACCTTTTGCACCTCGAACAAGCGGTAACGGTTGATGCGCCGCCAATCGTCGAGTATCTGCCGCTGGGCGGTTGGAAGGCGCGGCCCCACCTCGCGGGCAAAGAGATCAATGACACGCTCTCCCTCGAAGGTAACATAGTCATTGATGTACCACTCCTGGAAGCCGGGCATATCCTCCTCGTCGAGGGTGAGGACGTTATCCTGCAGCGCATCCTCACCAAAGTAGAGCCGAATGGCACGCTTAAAGTCGTCTCCGAAGCGGGTCTGGTAAGTGAACTTGAGGATGCGCTCCCGCAGAACGCGCTCGTTCCGACTGCGCGGCGGGGCAGTGCGGCGGCGCGGTTTCTTCTGCCGTCTCTGGGATGCCGGAGTGCGCCTTTTATGTTTGCGTGGGCGTTGTCTGCTCATCGTGACTCCTTATTCGTCGCCATAGTGCTTTTTCAGCACAGGTGCCCACCTCGGCCCGCAGGTCAGCATCGGTGTGAGCCTGCCTCAAGAGTGTTGCCAGCCGGAGGTCATTCCAACCCTATCCCCCTGGATGACTTGCATTTAGATATATGATAGGGTAAACGATCACTGCAGTAAATCCGCGATGTGATTACCAACAAAGACACTAACCCGCCGTGTACCTGCTCAATAAAGTGGGGCAATGTAGCCGAGGTTTCCATACCTCGCGGGCATAACGCGCTATGGAAAGCGCGGCTACGTTAAAAGTGCCCCAGAATATTGAGATGATACCCCGCCGTCGTGCAACTTGGGCCGGGAACTGGATGTTGGCCGTTATCCGAACGTAGGCGTCCAGCGGGCCCACGTCAGGCGTCAGGCGGCTTGAGCGTTTCCAACAGGACCTCGGGCCTCGGGCCTCGGATTTCAGGCCTTGGATCTCGAACTGACATATCCTTGCTCCTCCAGATAAGCGATGATCTTTCCCACACTCTCCTCTGGCGTCTCCTGCGCCGTGTGGCAGACGATCTCGGGCTCCTCCGGCTCCTCGTAAGGGTCAGAGACGCCGGTAAAGTTCTCGATCTCTCCGGCGAAAGCCTTATCGTACAACCCCTTCACGTCCCGCTGGGCACACACTTCCACCGGGCACTCGACGTAGACCTCGATGAACTCGCCGATCTCCCGGCGCGACTTGGCCCGCCGCTCCCGGTAGGGGGAGATGAACGAGCAGAGTACTACCACGCCGTTGCGGGTGAGCAGTTTCGCCACGAACGTCACCCGCTCAATGTTATTGTCCCGGTCTTGCTTGCTGAATCCCAGGTCGCGAGTCAGGCTCTGGCGCACGATGTCGCCGTCCAGCCGCTCAACCTTGATGCCTCGGTCGCGCAGTTCCTGCTCGACCAGTTTCGCAATGGCAGTCTTGCCCGACCCCGAAAGGCCGGTGAACCATAGAGTGAAACCTTTCTGATTATACAATGTTCTGCTCCTTGGATGGGAAATTGGGAAACTGGTAAATTGGTAGATTGGTCTCCGTCGCCAATGTACCAATGTACCAATCTACCAACCTACCAGTCTACCAATGTAAATGGCAGTCTTGCCCGACCCCGAAAGGCCGGTGAACCATAGAGTGAAACCTTTC
>CAYQTW010000350.1:0-1232 GCA_964420485.1 uncultured Anaerolineales bacterium | reverse complement strand
TCCGTCGCCAATGTACCAATGTACCAATCTACCAACCTACCAGTCTACCAATGTACCAGTGGCAGCACGCAAGGCTGCTTCGGGAACGGCCCCGTGCCGCAACAGCCGCGGGGGAGAGACGGTGCAATCGAGAATACTAGACGGAACACCTCCCCGGCAGAGGCCGCCGTCGAGGATCAGGGCTATCCGCCCCCCCAACTGCTCCTCGACCTCCTGGGCGGTGATGGGACTGAGTTGCCCCGACAGGTTGGCGCTGGTGACAGCCAGCACACCTCCTGCCGCCCGGATGATATCACGGGCCAACAGCAGATCGGGCACACGCACGGCCACAGTGAGGCCAGGGCTGACCACGTCGGGCACGATCTCGGTTTTGGGCAAAATCAACGTCAACCCGCCGGGCCAGAAGCGGGCACTCAGTCTTTTGTACAGGTGTCTGAACCGGGGCGAAAGCGTGGCCACGCGGCTCAACTGGTCAGCATCGGATAGCAGGAGCGGAATGGGCCTGTCGCGTGGGCGCTGCTTGGCCTCGTACAAGCAGATCACGGCGTCTGTATCCCACGGCAGCGCCGCCACGCCGTAGACGGTGTCGGTGGGAAAGGCAATCACTCTCCCGGCTTTCAACACCTCGACGGCGCGGGCGACGTTCGTTTCGCTGGCGGGCAGAATCTCAGCCCTTCGTTGGCAACCAGACAACAGAAATCAGTCCTTCGTCCTCGACACGTTTGCTCTATTCACGTCCCCGCTCCACAGCACGCTCCTCCAAGAGCATACGGACCAGGTCTGGCTCACCAGCGAGCATACCGCGCGATTCCCGCACCGGGTCTTGAAGCGCAGGGAAAACGTACAACCTGCCATCGCATCGGCAACACTCACCGTCTCCTTCTTCTCGACGCCATCTTTGTAAAGTTTTACCGTATCATCTCAATATTCTGGGGCACTTTTAACGTAGCCGCGCTTTCCATAGCGCGTTATGCCCGCGAGGTATGGAAACCTCGGCTACATTGCCCCACTTTATTGAGCAGATACGTTTTACCTAGGTGATGCTGTAACTCGGCGCAGCCATCCTGATCAAAGATTTGTTGATTTGAGATTGACGGATTTGCCATTGACGTGAAAAGTGTAACATGGTTCGAGGCCAATGTCAACCTGGCTCCCGCCGCACAATCAGCAAATCGCGAATCCCCCCAACTTGCAATCTGCCCGCTTTCTGGTACGATGTGTCTGCATCATCT
>CAYQTW010000349.1:0-4026 GCA_964420485.1 uncultured Anaerolineales bacterium | reverse complement strand
CGTCCAAGTGTGTCCGCTCGGCGACCGGCTGCAAGGGCTTGCTCTTTTCCGTCGCGGCAAACAGCGGTCCTCCAGGGACGGCACCCGACCTGGACGCCGCGCGTCGTTCAAGCGGGTGTCGGGCTGTTTCCTCCAGCGCGTCGCGGAAAAAGGCAGCGGCGGGCCAGTTGACCCGTTCACCGTGGCCCACGATCTCTTTCAACAATCGAGGCGGCAGGCCGGCAGCGCGGCGGAGGAGGGCGCGGAAAAGGCGATGGGTGGCTTGGGCGTCGTCCAGCGCCCGGTGCGCCTGTTCCATTTTGATTCCCATCATCTCGGCCAGGATGCTCAGGCTGTACCGCTCGGCGTGCGGGAGGAGCACGCTGGCCAACTCGAATGTGTCGAGGGATTCGTTCTCGGACAGCCGGGAGTGGCGGCGCAAGAATTTCAGGTCGAACCCCACGCTGTGGCCGACGATGGGCAATTGGCCGGTGAAGCGAGTCAGGCGGGGTAGGACGTTTTGCAGGCTGGGTGCGCCAGCCACGTCGTCGTCACGGATACCGGTAAGGTCGGTGATCTCGCGGGGGATGCGGCGGCCGGGTTTGACAAAGGTGGAAAAGGTGTCCAGCACCTCGTCGTCGCGGAACTTGACAGCGGCGACTTCGATAATAGCGTCACGATCGGCGTCGAGGCCGGTGGTCTCCAGGTCGAGTGCTATGTAGGTTCGGGGCATGTATCCTCATTTCTAGGTCGCAGCGGGCGACCAGGGAGATTATACCGCAGGGAGGAGGAAGGGGCAAGGTGGTAATTGCTTAACTTGGATTCGATGCCTTTGAGTTGCACTATTCTCCAAATATGGTATGCTTGCAATGTCACGAAGGACTGGCAGTCCTGGAGGAGGAACCATGTCCAGACCAGAACCACTCCGGTACGGCCAATACTATCACATCTACAATCGCGGCAACAACGGCGAAACGTATCATCTCAATATTCTGGGGCACTTTTAACGTAGCCGCGCTTTCCATAGCGCGTTATGCCCGCGAGGTATGGAAACCTCGGCTACATTGCCCCACTTTATTGAGCAGATACCTTGGAGAGATACGTGAAAGAATTGATCACTAAATGTGCCTTTACCAATGGCCTACGTAACGTGCCCTTCGCGCAACGAGTTTTGTTGCTCCCGTACTGCCTGCGCCCCAGCCAGGACTGTCCGGGCAAGATGACCAAACAAGGTTTGGATTGTACGGGATGCACCCGCGTCGAGTGCGCTATCTACCAGTTGCGCACCGCCGCAGTCGAGGCTGGCTACGAGGGGATATGCGTCGCGCCCGGCGGGCGGCTGGCGGCGCGGTTCGTGACTGAGCACCAGCCTGCCGGCGTGGTCGCCATCGCCTGTCACAAGGAACTCGAAGAGGCAATGGAAGCGGCTGACCAGGTGGAATGGGCGAACGGCCAACCGGCTGCGGCCCTGGTGCCGCTACTGCAGGATGGGTGCGTGGATACAACAGTTGACGTCGCGCTGGCCCAGGCAGTCATCCTCAGTTACGACGGCGGAGAGTAGGGGTAGACCCACGTGTCTGCTCCCAAGGGCGCACACGCTGGTGCGCCTCTACCGGCTTTGCGGTATCAACTGAAGGGGACAACTATGCGTAGAATACTAACACTCGGTTTCGTACTCGTGTTGAGCCTGACGCTGGCAGCACCAGTCTTGGCTCAAGGCTCTACCGTCCACATCGTGCAACCGGGCGAGAACCTGTTCCGCATCGCGCTGCGCTACGGAGTGACGGTGAACGCACTGGTATCCGCCAACGGGTTGCGCAACCCCAACCACATCTACGTCGGCCAACGATTGACTATCCCGACCGGTGGTAGCAACCCCACCCCTCCGGGCACTCCTCCCTCGTCGGGTGTGCACATCGTTCGACGCGGCGAGAACCTGTTCCGCATCGCGCTGCGCTACGGTCTCACCACGCGAGCTCTGGCCACTGCCAACGGCATCGTCAACGTCAACCGTATTTACGTGGGGCAGCGGTTGACGATCCCAGGGCAAGGCACTACGCCTCCGCCGGCCCCCGCCCCACCCGGCGGCAGTGGCCGCTGGATTGACGTGAACCTCAGCGCGCAGCGGCTCACCGCCTACGTGGGCAATACCCCCGTGCGCAGCACGCTCGTCTCGACCGGCCGGCCGGCCACGCCCACCCCCACGGGCCGGTACCGCATCTATGTCAAGTACGTCTCTACCCTGATGTCCGGTCCAGGCTACTATTTGCCCAACGTGCCCTACACGATGTACTTTTACCGGGGATACGGGTTGCACGGCACCTACTGGCACTCTAATTTCGGCCACCGGATGAGCCACGGTTGCATAAACATGCCCACGTCAGAGGCGCAGTGGCTGTTCAGTTGGGCTTCTGTGGGAACGTTGGTCAACATTCACTACTAATGTCAGACGAGAACGAGCCAACTCACCCACGTCAGAAAACCAACTTGCCGTACCTGGGCGTAGGGTTGGGGGTGATGACCGTCTCCACGGCCGCTATCCTCATCCGCCTGGCCCAGGCCGAGGCTCACTCCCTGGTCATCGCCGCCTGGCGAATGACGCTGGCGACACTCATCCTGGCCCCGATCACGCTCGTCACCTGCCGCTCCGAACTGCGCACGTTGACGCGCCACGAGTGGACCAGCGTCATGGTCTCCGGCCTGCTGCTGGCACTACACTTTGGCACCTGGATCACATCGCTGGCCTACACCTCGGTGGCGGCGTCGGTCGTGCTGGTGACGACTAGCCCCATCTTTGCCGGCGTGGGGTCCCACCTGTTGCTGCGCGAACGGCTGTCGCGCGGCATGGTCGTGGCGCTCGTCATCGTCATTGCCGGCAGTGGGATCATCGGCCTGGGCGATCTGGGGGAGGGCACCAACCAATTGCGGGGCGACGTGCTGGCACTGGTAGGTGCAATGGCAGCAGCGGGCTACTTTCTCATCGGGCGACGGCTGCGGGGGCGGCTCTCACTGCTGGCCTACGTGTTCCCCGTCTACGGCGTGGCCGCCGTGACGTTAATGATCGTCATGCTGCTCTCTGCTCTGCCCGCGATTCCTCAACAATCACAGACCTGGGCTTTGTTCCTGTTGATGGCGCTAGGCCCGCAAATCCTGGGCCATTCGTCGCTCAACTGGGCGCTGCGCTACCTCTCGGCCACCTACGTCACCATCGCCACGCTGGGGGAACCGATTGGCTCCACGCTGTTGGCCTGGTGGCTGCTGGGGGAGCGACCATCGCCCTGGGCCGTGGCCGGCGGAATGTTGATCATGGCCGGCATCGTCGTCGCATCCTACGTCGAGCGCCCGGCAGAAACGTGACCACCATCCCCAGCGGCAAGGCCAGGGCTGCGCCCGCGCAAATTCCGCCCCCCGACGTTTCTTCCTCGCCCGACTCTTCGTCAATCTCCTCAATGGGAGCGGCGGGCGCGTCCTCCGGCGTCGCGTCTGGAATGACCAGCGGCGGCGCTGCGCCGAGGGAGACGTGCAGGTCGTCCACCCAGAGGGCGCCCTCGCTGCTGGTCTCGCCCGCGCCCAGGCTGAACCCGTAGCCCGTCATTCGCGCCGGGTCCAGTTCAGCCAAGCCTCCCTCGTCGGCCCACTCCGCCCGCGCCAGGTCCGCCCACGGGAAGCCGATCTGTCCCCAGGCGTTCTCCGACGTGATCTCGAAATCCACCTCAAAGGGAGTCGGCGCGTCGGGATCGCCAGAGAACAGCATTAGCGTGATCCACTGCGGGCTCCCGTCGGAGCGGAGGTACAGGGATATCCCCGCGCCGGCGCTCCAGTCCTGGGGTGACTCGAAGGTTCTCCCGCAGTCCACCCACCCGTCGGGCACAATGTTGTACTGAACGTGCAGGGAGGCCACCCCGTTGTGGGCCATCCCGGTGTCTGGCCCACATTCGATGGTGGAGCCTGTCCCGTCAGTCTCGGTCTCCCAATGCTCGGCGGTGGACTCAAAGTCGTCAATCATCCTCACACCCAGCGTGGGCGGGGAGGCGCCAGGTGTCGGTG
>CAYQTW010000348.1:0-4033 GCA_964420485.1 uncultured Anaerolineales bacterium | reverse complement strand
GCCGGCAACTGGAAGATGCACCTGGGCCGCGTTGACGAGGCATTGGCCTTTGTGCGCCGCATCCGGTACGGGCTGAACCAGATCGAAGGAGTAGACCGGGTACTGTGCCCGCCTTTTACCGTGCTGGCGTCCGTGGCCGAGGTGATACGCCCCACGCGCATCGGCCTGGGCGCACAGACGATGCACTGGGAGGAGCAAGGCGCGCACACCGGCGAAATCTCACCGGCGATGCTGGCGGAACTGTGCCAGTACGTTATCCTGGGCCACTCGGAGCGCCGCGCTGCCAACAACGAGAGCGATGAATCCGTCAATCATAAGGTCAGTGCCGCGCTGGTCTGTGACCTTACCCCCATCATCTGCGTGGGGGAGAACCTGGCGCAGAATGAGGCTGGTCAGACCCACGAATTTGTCGGCGGTCAGGTGCGGGCGGCGTTGGCCGGGTTGACGATGGAGCAGGCCCAGCAGTGTGTGATTGCCTACGAGCCGCTGTGGGCCATTGGCACTGGAAAGGCGGCCACTCCGGCGGACGCGAACCGTGTCATCGGGCTGACCATCCGGGGAGCCGTCGCCGACACGTTTGGAGAATCTCCCGCCCAGGCCGTGCGTGTGTTATACGGCGGCAGTGTCAATGTGGAGAACATCAGCGCCTTTATGGCGATGCCAGAGGTGGACGGCGCGTTGGTGGGCGGAGCCAGCCTCAAACCGGATTTTGTGGAACTGGTGCGGCGGGCGGCGTTGGTCTAGGCGGCCAGCGTCACCTCATCCACCACGCCGACGATGACAGCGCGCACAGCACCGGGGTCGAGTCCGAGAACCTGCCGCGCGCCGTTCCCCTCGTCCAGCACCAGCACCGTGTCGCCGGGGCCGGCCTGCGCCACGTCCACCGCAATGTCGTAATAGCCGGTCTCTTGCCCGTGCAGATCAAGTTGATCCACCAGCAACAGCTTGCGCGCTTCCAGGTGCGAGATCTTGATCGTGGCGACCACCGTGCCGATGACTTTGCCGATGTACATCGTCAGTCATCCTCTTCCAAATAATGCCAGACGGCGGTGGGTTGCTCGCGGCGCGGGCCATGCTCAACGTCAACCTCGTCCACGATGCCCGTGATCGCTAGATTCACCGGCACGAAAACCTCCGGCAGCGCCTGGGCCGCCTCGCGGCTGCCCACGACAAAGACTAGCTCGCCCGGCCCAGCCTGGGCGGTGGCGTCGGCGGCGATAGTGGGGCGGCCCTGAGGGTTCAACTCCTCGTCCAGCGGTTGCACGACGAGGAACTTTATCCCGTCAAGCCCCTCGTACTTGCGGGTGGCGACCACCGTGCCGATGACGCGGGCGAATTTCATAATCTATCTATCACCCTGCTGCGGAAGCGCGTGGCATCGGCGACGTTCTCCCACATCTCGGGGTGCAGTTGCGGGATGACGACTTGCCGCACTAGCAGATCAGGCCGCTCTAGCACGCCCACGCCAATCTCGACCGCCGCTTCCACATCGGCGACCAGCCCGGAAAAGAGCACAATGCCCTTGCCCCCCAGCCCGTCGGCCAGCCGCACTTCGACCAGCCGCACCTCGGCCCCCTTGATGCCTGCATCGGCGGCGTGGATGGCGGCCGCGACGGTGGTCGTCTCGATCACGCCCAGGGAGTCTGTGACCTGCGGCACCCGTCCCCCGCCGATGGCCTCCACCACCTCCGGGTGCACTTGAGGCAAGTAGACAAAATCCACAGCCGCCGCGCCGCCCATCTCGCGCCCGGCCGCCAGCGATTCTTCCACATCGGCCACCTGCCCGCCGATCAGCACCAGGTACTTGCCAGGCTGCACCGTGCCCGCCCGAATTACGTCAATCGGCGCGCGCTTGACCATCGCGTCGGCGGCCTGGATGCCGGCGGCGATGCTGCTGAATTCGAGTAATGCGAGAGCTGGTTCAATCATAATTAATGAACGATGATATTTTGCCCATCGGCTTCAGCGAGGGGGCAGACAGACGGTTGGCTGTCTCACGCTTGTTTTAATAGTTCTGCCCAGGCTTTTCGATGTGTAATACCAGAGTAAAGTCTGTCGAGCTCTTTGCCCACTCTATCTAGAAAATCCACCCGACCAGTTTCGCCCAGAAGTATCATTATCCCCAATGCAAAGTCAAAAAAGTTAGAGACATAGATATTCTGTCCACTTGCGAACTCGGACAAGATACGTGCATCTATCTCATCAGCATCGTCTGGGTGCTTGCCAGACTTGGCGACAAAGAGGATCTCTGCGATATGTTTTGCCCGCGCGTGATCTAGTTTATCGTCTAGTTGAACGAGTGTCAATGCACGATCTTTGACTTCCACCAGGAGAACGATCCTGTCATCAATCCAACATTCTATATCTGTCAACATACCTGAAAACGCATCGGGAGCGTTTACTTTTTCCCGCCTGATCTTGTCAAATATGCCAAACCTGTCTCCAACTGTTTGGAACAGGGCGGTACAAACGGCTTCCATCCGATCCCCACCTGAACCAGTTGCAAGATACTGCTCAATAAGGTAATTGGCTCTGTCGAGACTGATTCGATTAGGAGTGGGATACACTACCACGACGTCAGCCAATAGATTGTAAATCTCAAAAAGCACTTGTTCGAAAGCCTGTTCTGTAAAAGTCTCATCATTTGCCTCTTCCACAGCGTCCAAAACAGCAACCAGATTGTCCCAATCTTCTTTGACTTTTTGCTGATCGCGATAGGCGGAAATCACGCCAGGAACCCGGACAGGATTATTGACATAAGGTTCTGGTGAGCCGCCTAGAACACGGTGATTCGTTTGGTCAAATGGGACGATGACTTTGTGAGCCACTGTGCGAGCGTCGAACGCACCAGGATATTGATACGCAACTTGAAGGGAATGAGCATCCAAATCAGGAGATACGCTCTTGGCAAGAAGTTGAGTGGGCAAAACATAGTGATAGGTCTTGATGGTGCTGGTCAGGCAATCTCGAATCAGCGGGGTCAGAAAGTGACCTTCACCTAGCGGATTCTGAGGCTTCCCTTGTTCAAACGCTGCTGTTACTTCTTTCCATTTCTTCTCAAGATACGCCTTGCATTTCAACACGAACTCTTGTTGGTCTGTAGTCATTGTCTTTGCAACCTCTAGCACTGACAAGTTAAATCAGCCTGGACACAGTTTCGGACAGGTCGTAATTGGTCCAAAGGATTTCTGTTCTCTCGGTTTTGACTGAATGTATCTTTTTCGAGTTCGCCTCGTGAACGTGCCAGTTTCCGTAGAGCTCGTCCAACAAGTCACAATGGTATCCAGAAAGAGCTACTTTGCCCTTGGCGTTGTGAAGCACTCCTGCTAGATTGATGTGATCTTTGTCTGTCATTTCGTATTGATAGGCTCTGCTATCTCCTCTGGATGCGTGAGGATAAGGAGGGTCACAGTAAAACAGCGTCTCTTTGCTATCGTAACGTCTGATAACATTGATTGCCAGGTCATTTTCAATCTGGACACGCAAAAGCCGCTGGGCGATTTCCGGCAAAGCATCAACTGCACCAAGCCACCTCGATACTGCGCCGGCCATACCAGCACGGCTTGTCAGTCGGCAGTGGGCCCATCTCCCATTACTTGCCGTTTGTGCAAGACCAGTTCTTACTTGTCTGGCGCGAACGTAGAATCGCCGTGCTCTTTCCAGGCTCGACAACCCATTCACTGGCTTAGATATAGCCTTCTCAAACTCCTCACGAGAGAAGGGGGTCAGGCCAATAGCCTCAATCAGAGCATCTTTTTGCTCTCGGAGCACGCGGAAGAAATTGACTACTTCTCCATCAATATCGTTATACGTTTCGACCGGTGATGGATCTCGATTCAAAATAACCGCCGCTGAACCTCCGAATGGTTCACAGTAGTGAGTTGTCTTCGGCAGTAAGGGCAAGAGCCAACTCAAATGACTATACTTTCCGCCGTACCAGCCAAATGCTATTAGTTTATTTCTGCCCATTATCGTTACCTACACAATCCGAAAAGCATCCTTCAACACACACCGCCGGATGCGGCTGAAACTG
>CAYQTW010000347.1:1754-4035 GCA_964420485.1 uncultured Anaerolineales bacterium | reverse complement strand
AGCGCCTCCAGCACCACGCACGCTTCCTCGCTTTCGCTCATCGCAGCGGCCTGGGACTGGGGCGCGGCATCATCCTCGCCCTCGCGCTCCAGGTAGCGCATCGCGTGCCGAAAGTCACTCGAGTTGAGCAACTGGCCCTCGTCCAGCAGGGCGGTAAAAGTCTTGACAAAGGCCAGTGCCCGCCCCACGCTGATGCGAAAGGCCGCCACGCTCGATTCAAAGCGCTTGAGGAAACGACTCTTGAAAATGCCCACCAACGCGCGCTCACGGCCCAGTTCCCATTCGTCCTGCTCAATGCCGGTCTGCTTGTAGGTTTCCAGGTTGTAGGGAGCCAGTTGCAGGCTCTCGATGCCCGCAACGATGACTTGATAGATGCCGGCGTAGGTCTGCTCCAGGTTGTAGCGCACTGTCTCCAACGCGCGATCGGGCCAGCGGATCGGCTCGCCGTGGATGGTGGCCTGCGGGTAGGCTCGGCGGATGAAGCGTCGCGTGCGGCGCACGACCACTTCTTCCAGCAGGTTGAAGAGAGCCGCCGTTTCGCTTGCCGATGGCGCGCCAGCGTCGGCCTGGCGGCGGGCCTGCAAAAAGTATTGGCGCAGGTCGCCGATGCCGGCGGCGGAAAAGTAAGTACGGTCGCCCTGGGCAAAGAGCATGATCTGATTGTAGAGATCAAAGATGGTGTTGTTGATCGGCGTGGCGGTGAGCAGGATGATTTTCTTGCGCGCCCCATCCCGTCCCCGCCCGCCGTTGGCCCCGATCAAGCGTTCCAGGTTCTCGTAGCGATTGGTGCGATGGTTGCGAAAGTTGTGTGATTCATCGATCAAGATCACGTCCACATCGCGGTACGGTCGGATCTCAAATTCCTCGCGCCCCATCATCTCCTGGGAGACGATCTGGGCCGGGATAGCGGCCTCGCGCAGCTCGGCCCGCCACATCTCGCGCAGCGAAGCCGGGCAGATGACGAGCGCCTTCTGGCGGCGGTGATAGGCGGTGTCCTCCAGCAGTTTTTTGCCGATCCAGGTCTTGCCCAGCCCCACCGAGTCGGCCACCAACACACCGTCGTAGCGGGCCAGGATGCGGCGCGCCTTTTTGACCGCCTCCTCCTGGAAGCGGGTCAGTTCCACTGCCGAGCGGACGCCAGGCAGCGCCAGCCCGTCATCGCCAATCTCTTGTTGAAAGTACTCGTAGAGCGTCTTGAGATAGATTTGGTAGGGCGTGTACTCGTGGTCGCCGAACTTGCTCTCGTTCAGCAACGCAACCAGGTCTTGCTTGAAATCGCGGGATTCGGCCCAGCGGACTTGGTACCAATCGAGCAGCTCCAGGATGGCGCGAGCGCCGACCTCACTCTTGACAATACGCCGTTGATCCAACTCGATGGATGCTGCTTCAAAGAGTGGAAACTCACTTTCTGGTTTTTCCTCGAATAGAGGCATAATCGCTGCCTGGGCTTCCTCATCCTTGATTTCAAATTCTTCGATGATTGCCTTGTGGGTAAGGTTCAATTCTTGATTGGTGGTCAATCCGGCGCGGGTAAAGTTGCTAGAGCCAACGATGCCGGCCACGGGGCGGAAGCGATCGCCGTGTATCCGGTCGGCGAAAAAGAGATAACTCTTGGCGTGGAGAAAGCCCCGCTGGTAGAGCCGCACCGCCACGTGCTCGCGGCGCAGGAAGCGGATCAGGGTCTCAATCTGACACAAGGTCTCCTCGTCGAAGGGAGCGGCGTTCAGATCGCGGCGCAGCCGGGTGCGCAGGCCGAGATCGCCCGCGCCGCCCGGCTCCGCGCCGAGCAACAAGCGGAAGGAAGATAGCTCCTCCACACCTTCGCGCACCAGGTCAAAGCCGCCGACGTTAAAGTAGGCGGTGGCGATGTCAAGGGCGTGGACGGCGTCGCTGCGCAGGAGGTCGTTGAGAATGTCGGCTAGTTTATGCGCGCGGTTGTCAATGACGTAGGGAAGGGGCATCAGACTACCTCCAGACATGTCTATCCCGGAGAATCCCAGGGGCCACCTGGTGACCATCGCCGGTCAAAGTCTCGTTCCTCCACGAGAGCCTGGAGCACAGGGCGGAGGAACGAAGCGATGACCTGGACGATTTTGTACAACGTGGTCGGGATACCTGTTTCTTCGCCCAGGCGATAGCGGCGCAGAAAAGCATCCCACTGTGCTTGCTTTTCGGGATCGCGGGTAAACTCATCGCTAAAGGCTACCAGGGATGCGGGGAGCGGTGTCCGTCGTCGTCGGAATGTCTCTCGAACTGCTTGAGCCATCGTGGTGCCCTTGAA
>CAYQTW010000347.1:0-1744 GCA_964420485.1 uncultured Anaerolineales bacterium | reverse complement strand
TGAATCTGACGCGGGTTGCCAGCAGCCAGATGTCAAAGAAATCCTTCATCCTGCTGTTGACTTTTCCCAGGCGCACCATGATCTGCAATTTCTCGGCAATGGCGCTTTCCCGACTGTAACCTTGTAGCTCTGGTGGGGGGAAATCCAAGATGGTCGGCATGTGGATGGCTGACGGGCCGGGCACCACCGAATCGCCAAAACCGATGTCGACCTGCATCGGAATACGAGCCTTGCCCAGGTAGGCGGTGAAGCGCACCCGCACGCCCTCATAATCCGCCGCCTCAATGATCCGTTCACCGACGACGGTCTCGGCAGCAAAGCGCAGCCCATCTTTTGGTACCGGTTGCTCACAGATCTCTTGGATTATGGCGACGATGTGCGGGACCGCGTTGTCCATTCGCCCCAACAAGTCGATGTCGCGGGTCGGTCGGGGAACAGGGACTTGCCAGACGGTGAACATCAATGCACCTTTGAGCACAAACTGATCGTGGTAGGGGGAGCATCCCAAACGGTAGAGGAAACGTTCCAGGGCAAAGTATTGCAGCAATTCGTTGAAAGGTCGCCTTTCCGCCCTGGCGCGGTTCAGCAACCTCTGGTGGACAGAGGCGGCGATGTCGTGGGTCACAGCAGAGCCTCCAGGTAGGGTTTGATCACTTCCTCGACCCGGCAGACGCGAGCATAGTGCAGCAACTTGCTCACGTCGGAATCCTCGCGTCGACAATACTGTTTGAGGGCTTCTAGGGCCATGTCCAGGCCAAGTTTGTGGCGATATTTCAAGATATCCGCCACGCTTTTCTCTGGGTTGTAGATGTGAATAGAGGTCTCGTCGACGCGGCGCGTCTCGACCCCTTCGCTCCAGGCGGCGCCGGAGAACCAAAAGACGCGCAGCGGGGGATGCTTCAGGCGAGGACGTCGGCTTCCTTTCTGCACGGCGACGTCCACCGAATGAGGAATCTCGGTTGTCAGTTCGTGAAAGGCGAGGGCCGAGACCAGGCAGATCACACCGTCGGGGACACTGAGGGCCACGGTGACCAGGTCGGGGTTCGAGAGCGGCGGCAGTTCAGTCAGACGATAGAGTCCCCGCGCGAGACGTTCCAGCACGCCGGAATCGCGCATCCGATAGAGCGTGCGCGGGTGAATGCCCAACTCTAGCGCCTCGGACGTGCGCAGGATACCGTTGTGCTGGCGAAAGATAGTGCTCGCCTCTTGGATGATCTCGGATGTTACCACTGGATTTGATAAAAATGTATATAGTTATGTTTATCTTGTGACGATTATATCCAGCGCCTCGAATATGTCAAATCGGTGATGGTAAAGTAGGCGGTGGCGATGTCGAGGGCGTGGACGGCGTCGCTGCGCAGGAGGTCGTTGAGAATGTCGGCTAGTTTATGCGCGCGGTTGTCAATGACGTAGGGAAGGGGCATCAGACTACCTCCAGACATGTCTATCCCGGAGAATCCCAGGGGCCACCTGGTGACCATCGCCGGTCAAAGTCTCGTTCCTCCACGAGAGCCTGGAGCACAGGGCGGAGGAACGAAGCGATGACCTGGACGATTTTGTACAACGTGGTCGGGATACCTGTTTCTTCGCCCAGGCGATAGCGGCGCAGAAAAGCATCCCACTGTGCTTGCTTTTCGGGATCGCGGGTAAACTCATCGCTAAAGGCTACCAGGGATGCGGGGAGCGGTGTCCGTCGTCGTCGGAATGTCTCTCGAACTGCTTGAGCCATCGTGGTGCCCTTGAA
>CAYQTW010000346.1:0-4043 GCA_964420485.1 uncultured Anaerolineales bacterium | reverse complement strand
GTACCGCTTCACTGCGGAGGACATTGCCCAGGCGCGGCGCGAGATGTGGTGGCGCATCAATGTCATCAAGAGATGAGAACCAGACCTGCCAGGTTTTATGAGGCACTTTCGAATGGAAATACACTGTTAATCGTGTCGAATCTGGCTCACAAAAGCTCTGGCGGAAACCTGGCAGGTCTTTACAATCCTTAACTTGAGACATTGGGTGGCGCGTGGATGGAAGCGCCTCATGAGTGTCTACGTTACCGACACACACGCTTTGCTCTGGCATCTCTTCAAGGACCCTGCCCTCTCCGTGTTAGCCGCCGGCCTTTCTCGTCAAGCCGATGCGGGCGTGATTGAGATCGTCATTCCCAGCATTGTCCTGGTTGAGGTCATTTACCTCTGCGAGCGGCAGCGCGTGCCCGATGACCAGATCAATCGCATCCTGACGCTGCCAGGTATGCCGGGCAGTCGCTATCGCGTGGTACCGCTTGACGAGCCTGTCGTCCAGGCGTTGCGCCGCATCCCCCGCGACCAAGTACCCGATATGCCTGACCGCATCATTGGCGCTGTGGCGCTGTGTCTGAGCCTGCCCCTCATCACCCGCGACAGCAAGTTGGTCGGCTGCGGGTTGCTTACCTGCGTATGGTAGTTTCCGGCAGGATGTGGTACTTGGTCAAATACGGTACATCCTCAACCATTTCTATCACTTGACTCCCCCTATCAGTTTCGCCACCATCCGCCGGCGAGTAAAGGCGGTGGTTTCGCCGGAAGAGAGAACTTTGCCGGCTGCCTTGCCGTCCCAGCGAGCGTTGTGGGCCATGGAGCGAATAACGGCGTTGGCTGCGGTGATGATAGGGGCATCCTCCGGCAAGCGCATGATCTGCCAATACAGACGGCGGGCATTTTCGCTTGCTCCTTCCCCTTGCAATAACGGCGCCATCGTTTGCACGACGCCCGTCAGCCGAACTGCGGCCAGCCGTTCGAGCACAGACAGGGTGGCTTCTTGCGCCTCCTCTGCGCCTTGCTGTATCACCGGAGTGACCGCCTGGAGCACGGCGTCAGGTTGGACAGCGATAAACTGTGTCAGCCCCTCCAGGGCGGGCAGGTAAACTGTCGGGGCCGGGTCGGCAGCCATGCGGCCCAACACGGGGAGCAGGCGGGGATTCTGAGTGGCACACAGTTCCAGGAACGATTCCCGCGCTGCCTCCTGAACGCCGGCGCCCAGGTCCGGCAGCAGACGGCTCAATCGTTCCAGTGCGCCAGCAGGTTCTCGTTCACCGGCAGCAGCGATGACCGGCACCGTGGCTCGCCGGACGGTCGGGTCCGAGTCGCGGATGAGCAGGTCCACTATCTCTAGCACGGCCTGGGTGTGGTGGGCAACGAACGATTGCAGGGCTTGCAGAACAAGGAGTTTGACTGTTGAACGGCGCTCCTGGGCCAGACGGCGCAGGGTCTCTAGCACCTGTCGAGGAGCCTCGAGTCCGGCGGCGATCAGTTCGGCCAAGGCTAATTCGCGGATGCGCGAGTGCCGGTTGAGGATCAGTTGGGCCAGTACGTCCAGCGGCAAGACCGGATCGCATTGGGCAATGAGGTGGCAGACCTCGACGACTCGTTCGCACAGCGCGGCGCCGCGATCTGTGGCCAAGGGAGCCAGGAAGGTGATAGTGATGCCGGGGTGGGTGCTTTCGGTCTCAAAGGCCACATTGAGCAGAGCGTTGCGCAGTGCGGCATTGGTGTCTTGGCTCAACGTGTCCAACGTGGCTGCCACGTCGTCTATCCGGGCCGAGACGACAGAGACAAAGACGGAAGTGGCCGCGTTGGTCACGACCGGGTCGCGCACCAGTGTCGCCAGCAGGTTGACGGCAGGGACGATCTTCACCTGCGCAACGCCGTCGGCCAGGGCGGGGATGGTGGCCTCCCGCACGCGAGGACTAGTGTCGTTCACCAAGTTCTCCAGGAGGGGGATGATTTGTTCGCTGTAGCGGGCCGCGAAAGGGGCCAGGGCCAGCGCAGTGAGTTGGCGAATACGCTCCTGCTCATCCCGTGAGAGGAGAGCCAGCACCTTTACCGTGCGTTCTGCATCCATCTGGGAGAAATCGGTGACCAGGTAGGCCAGGCAGGCCCGTATCGCCGGCGCCGGGTCGGTCGCCAGGTCGGCCAGTATGCTGAACCAGCGCTCCCCGTAGGCGCCGCCGAGCACGTCGAGGCCGGTGGCGGGGTCTGCCTCCTGGATGCGGGCCTTGCCGACGCTGGCCATCAGAAATAGCGCGGTCTCGCGGATGCTCGCCTGCTCGTGGTGTGCCCAGTCCGCCAGGGCTTGGACCACGATCTGAGGCTGCCGCCAGGCGGCGGCCTGGAGGATGCGGTCCATCTCTTGCAGGATCCCTGGCTTGGGCGCGTGAGCGATTTCGGCGAGAGCGCTCAATAGCCAATCGTTTTCTTGCTCCGGGTCGCTCAGGCAAGCGACCATCACCTCACCCGCGTCATCCTGGCGGTGCAAGAGCGCCTGGTAGACGGGTACTACCTCGCCCAGGGAGAATACGGACTGTCCGCCCAGGAGTGCCCGCGCAATGGTGCCGTTGAGCAGACTCCGGGTTCCCTGGGCCCAGTCCAATAAGGTGGCTATCACGGCCCGTCGCCGCCATCGGGCCAGCCGGATCAGGCGGGTGGAGACCGCCTGTCGGACAGACTCTTCTGGGTCATTTCCCAGGCGACGCAAGAGTGCCAACGCCTCGTCCCATCCGACCGGGGCCAGTTCCACTGCCACGTCCACCAGACCGGTGCGCACATCAGGGTGGGCATCGCCGGCCAATTGCGAAAGGTATGGCAAAACGTCGGTCAGGGCAATACGCCCCAGCAGCCGGATGGCTTGCAGGGCCGCCATGCGTAGTTCGAGATTCTCGCTGTTGACCCACTGCTGGAGCAGGCTAACTGCCAAAGGCAGGAGTGAGGACCGCTTCTGGGCCGCGTGAACCAACCCGCGTCCCACGGCCCACTTTACCCGGGGGGAGCGGCTGGCGGCGAGCCGCTCCAGGGAGGGGGTGACCCGATTCCATTCACTCACGGCCAACTCGCCCAGGAGGAAGCAGACGTTCAGCGGTACTCTGTCGCGCCGACTCTCGTCGGCAACTGCGGCCAGAACTGCTCGCTCCATTTCGTCCAGGCATCGAAGGGTGTACTCACGTTCTACTTCCGTGACCACTTGGCGCACGAGTTCGTGGTAGACGGAGTGTTTGAAACGCGGTTGGTCCCGGCCGGAAACACAGAAGGAGCAGTTATGGATTAGCGTGCCGGTCGAGACGATGGGCAAGTCGGGTCGCAGTGCCTGCAATTGGCGCGTCAGCGCGGCGTAGGTTTCCCACACTTGATCCTGGGGCTGTTCTGCCAGGCAGGTCAGGACGGTCAAGAACAGCCGGGTGGCCGGCTCCAGGGAGGCGAACCAGCGGGCAAATATCTGGCGCATGCCCTGTATCTCGGCGACCATCAGTTGCAGATCGCGCGTGCTCAACGGGATGTTCGGATCCAGCAAAGCCAGTTTGTATTCGACGAACAGACGCACCGTCAATGGGGAGCGGAACAGAGAGGCCAGTTCCAACCGGCGTTGGGCAATCGCCAATAGGTCACGCTGGCGCGGTGTGATGATCCCATAGTGCTGTGCCAGGTCGGCGTGGCGGCTGAGAATCTCGGCCATGTTCTCGTGAGTGTAGTGTTCACGGTTCAGGGTAGCGGTGGCCTCGGCGACCAGCGGCCAGAACCCCAGCGCGGTGGTGCATAGGGCCATTTCGCGCAGGGGGGCGGTGGTGGTGAGGATCAGGTAATTGTGCTCAAGTAGCCGTTCCAGGACGTCGGCCCGGTCGGCCAGTGGAGGTGGAGCAAAGGTCCCCAGGCCAAAGGGGTTGGGCCAGACGAGAATGTGTTCTTCCATCTCGCTGACTGTTTCTGGTGGCGTGTCGGGATGGAGCAAGGTGACGGGCCGTTTCTCGCCGAGGTCGTTCAGATCACGCGCCAGGGCCAGGGCGGTGCTCAGTTTACCGATACCGGGGGGGCCGGTCAGCACC
>CAYQTW010000345.1:0-4046 GCA_964420485.1 uncultured Anaerolineales bacterium | reverse complement strand
GCCCGCGCCGAGATCGGCGGCGTGGAGCGCACTATCAGCCTGGCGCTCACACCCGAAGCGCGGGTGGGCGACTATGTGCTGATACACACCGGTTTTGCCATCGGCGTGGTGGACGAGGAAGAGGCCCAGGAGACGCTGCGGCTACTTGAAGAACTGGCCGAGTTCTACCTCGACGAGACGGAGACCTCCCAATCTACCAATCTACCAGTTTCCCAATCTAAATGAAGTACATTGACGAATTCCGCGACCCACAGTTGGCGCGAAAACTTTTAGCAAATATCCGGGCGCACTCGACACAGCCTGTGCGTTTCATGGAGTTCTGCGGCGGGCACACCCACGCCATCTTTCGCCACGGCCTGCGGCAGATGTTACCGCCCACAGTGGAACTGCGCTCCGGCCCCGGCTGCCCCGTCTGCGTCACCGCCTACTCTGAGCTGGACCGGGCCATCGCCCTGGCCAAACTGCCCGGCGTGATCCTGACCACCTTCGGCGACATGCTCAAGGTGCCAGGCAGCCACGGCTCCCTGCAGACGGCCAAAGCCGAAGGGGCCGACGTGCGGATCGTCTACTCCACGCTGGACGCGCTGCAAATCGCCCGCGATTATCCCGACCGGGCAGTTATCTTCCTCGGCGTCGGCTTCGAGACCACCACGCCCACCGTGGCGGCGTCCATCCTGGAAGCGGAGGCGGAGGGCCTGGACAACTTTTACGTCCTTTCACTGCACAAGTTGACCCCGCCGGCCACCCGCGCCATCCTCGACGCGGGGGAGATGCGGCTTTCCGGCATCATCGGCCCCGGCCACGTGACCGTCGTCATCGGTAGCAACGCCTGGGAGTTTCTCCCGCGAGACTATTCCGTTCCCTGCGCCGTGGCCGGCTTTGAGCCGCTGGACATCCTGCGGGCCGTGGCCGCGCTGGTGGAGATGGCCGAGGCCGGCCGGCCGGCGGTGGTCAACACCTACTCCCGCAGCGTCCGCCCGGAGGGGAATCGCGTGGCCTTGGGGCTAATGCAGCGCGTGTTCGAGGTGGGCGAGGCGGACTGGCGCGGGCTGGGCCGTGTGCCTGCCAGCGGGTTGGCGTTACGCCCCGAGTACGCCCGTTTCGACGCCGCGCACACCTTCCCCGTGGACCCCGGCCCGACCCGCGAACACAAAGGCTGCCGTTGTGGCGACGTGTTGCGGGGCGTCGCGGAGCCGCCTGACTGCCCCCTGTTCCGCTCCGTCTGCATCCCGGCTCATCCCATTGGGCCCTGTATGGTTTCCGCCGAGGGAGCCTGCGCCGCCTGGTACCGGTACGGAGAGGCCAGCGTCTGAAATCCGCTTTTGCCAAGACAGCAAAACTGCGATACAATGTAACGGAGCGAGAGTGAGGAGTAAAGTAATGATACGTTCACAAACGTTGCAGGATGCAGAAAGGGCCGTCGCCCTGCTCAAAGAGCATTTCGGAGAGGCCCTGATCGCCGTGGCGCTGTTTGGATCGGCGGCCAGAGGTGAGGCCACAGCCACCAGCGATTTGGACCTCTTCGCCATCGTCGAGGGCCTTCCCGCCAGGCATTTCAAACGCTGCACGTTGCTCAACGACCTTGTTCTGCCCCACGTACCCCGTCGAGCGACAATCGTAGCCAAGACCCCCCGCGAGTTCGCCCAGGCTTTTCCTCCGCTGTATCTGGACTTGGGACTGGATGCACGGGTGTTGTACGATAACGATGAATTTTTGGGCGAACGTCTAGCCCACATTCGCCAGATAATTCGTCAGGCAGGACTCAGGCGGGTGAGGCGAGACGGTGACTTTGCCTGGCGGTGGCGCAAGCCGCCGCGACGGGGTTGGGAGATCACCTGGGAAGGATACCGTGAATTGGAATGACCACGCCCGCTACCGCCTGGGATTAGCCCAAGGTTTTTTGAGCGAAGCCAGGCAGGATATAGACATTGATCGCTTCCGCTCCTGCGTGAGCAACGCCCAGTTGTCCATTGAGAACGCTGCTAAAGCGGTGATAGCCCTTTTCGGTCCAGTGGGAAAGACTCACGAGCCGTGGCGCGAACTGAAGGCGTTGTTAGATGAGGAAGCCATTTCACAGGCACTTTGGGGGCAAGTTGAACGCCTGGCGACTTTGGCAGCGCGCTATGGGCACAAGGAGCATTTCTTGACCGATTATGGCGATGAAACCCAACTTGTCTCACCATGGCAACTTTTCGGTCAGGAAGATGCCGCAGAAGCGCTGGAGACGGCGGAGACCTGTTTTGCTCTGGCCCAGGAGATTGGCAGCCGTTGGCTGAAGGCTCCGACGGACAAAGAGTCAGCAGCGGAAATATGAGTCCAGAAAAGTCGCGGGAGGAGATTCCGCGACTTTTCCTTGTCTGGTCGGCAGAAGGATATGGCAACTGGTAACGATAGGATTTTACTTGCTCATGGCTCAGGCGGCCAACTGAGCCACGAACTGATGGAGCATTTGTTCCTCAGGTATTTCGACAACCCCATCCTGGCGCATCTCGACGACGCGGCGGTGATCGGAGAAACCAGGCTTTGCCCTGAGGCTCAGCCCGAAGGGTTTTTCGGAAAAAACCTGGTTTCCGGGAAACTGGCCTTTACCACCGACTCCTACGTCGTCAGCCCCATCTTTTTTCCCGGCGGCGACATCGGCAAGTTGGCCGTGTGCGGCACGGTCAACGACCTGGCGATGAGCGGGGCCACGCCGCTCTACCTCAGCGCCGGGTTCATCCTCGAAGAGGGGCTGGAACTGGCCGACCTGGAGCGGGTAGTTGCTTCTATGGCCGCCACTGCCCAGGCTGCGGGTGTGCAGATCGTGACCGGCGACACGAAAGTGGTGGATCACGGCAAAGCCGATAGGCTGTTCATCAACACGGCAGGAGTTGGGGTGGTGCCCGCGGGCGTAGAGATCAGCGGCGATCGGGCCCGGCCCGGCGATGTGGTCATCCTCAGCGGCACCGTCGGCGATCACGGCATGACCATCATGAGCCAGCGGGAAGGATTGCGCTTCGATTCGCCACTGGCGAGCGACTGCGCGCCGTTGCACGGGCTGGTGGCGGCCATGCTGGAGATGGCGCCTCAAGCCATCCGCTGCCTGCGCGATCCCACGCGAGGCGGCCTGGCTACCGCGCTGAACGAAATGGCCGGCAAATCGGGCGTGGGCATCGAGATCGAGGAGCGCGCCGTCCCCGTGCGCGACGCGGTGCGCGCCGCCTGCGAGTTGCTGGGCCTCGATCCGCTGTACGTGGCTAACGAGGGAAAGTTGGTGGCATTCGTGGCTCCTGAAGCGGCCGGCGCGGTACTGGCTGCCATGCGTGCCCACGAGCACGGGCGGGAGGCGGCGATCATTGGGCAGGTGACGGCGGAGCATGCGGGCCGTGTCGTGCTGCGCACCGCGCTGGGCGCTCGTCGCATCCTCGACATGCTGGTGGGGGAACAACTGCCGCGCATCTGTTGACACAGAGCGCTGAGTGCACTATAATTCGAACTTGTATGCTTAAACGAGGAGGCATCTTTTCATGGAAGAAGACTTGGATCTCACCAAACTTGATCAGATTGTCAAGGAGGTAGGAGAAGGAAAGGGAACTTTGATCCCTGTTCTGCAAAAGGCACAGGGACTGTATGGCTATTTGCCGCCGCAAGTACTGCGGCTGATCGCAGACCGGCTGGGGGTGGCGTTGAGCAAGGTCTATGGCGTGGCGACCTTTTATTCCCAGTTCCACCTGACCCCCCGCGGCCGCCACATCATCCAGCAATGCGACGGCACCGCCTGCCACGTGCGCGGGGCTGCCAGGATAATCAAAGCCGTGGAGCGAGAGTTGGGGATAAAAGCGGGCGAGACGACTCCCGACCTCAAGTGCACCTACGAAGTGGTCTACTGTCTCGGCTCCTGCGCCCTGGCACCCACGGCTATGATTGACAACCGGGTGGCGAGAGGGCTGACGCCGGAAAAGATGCTGGACATTATCAAGAACTTGGATTGAATCTTGTCGGAAACGAGGGACTATCAAAATGCCGAAACTTGAGACTTTAGAAGACCTGAGACGTGTCCGAGAAGA
>CAYQTW010000344.1:0-4047 GCA_964420485.1 uncultured Anaerolineales bacterium | reverse complement strand
CGTCTTGCCGGCGGCGCAGCGGCGCGGCGATGCCGTGCCCCTGCAATACCAACATTTATACAAGAAGGAAAAATGATGAAAATCAAACTTGTGCTTATCTCACTTACCCTCGGCCTGGGGCTGGCCCTGGCTCTGGCGAGAGCGCTATCCCTTCCCGCCCACGCCCAGGCGGGGACGGGGGTCATCTGCGTGGCGACCACCGGCAGCGACGTTCCCGGCTGTGGGAGCGCGGCTCAACCCTGCCGCACAGTGCAGTACGCCGTTGATGCAGCCGAGGCGGGCGACGAGGTGCGCGTCGCCGCCGGCGTCTACACGGATCTGTTCACCCGCACCTGGTCCGTCAACCCTTTGTACCCCTATTCCATCACCCAGATTGTTTTTCTCACCAAAGACCTCACCATCCAGGGTGGCTATACCACTCTCGATTGGAACACCGCCGATCCCGAGGCCAACCCCACCACGCTGGACGCCCAGGGCCGGGGGCGGGTGCTCTACATTGCCGCCGATCACACTATCACCCTGGCGGGATTGCGCATCGTCAACGGACGAGGGGCGCAGGAAGCAAGCGGCGCCCCCGGCGGCGGCGGGGGGGTGGGTGTCGAACCGTACAACGACGGCCGCCTCACCATCCGTAACTGCGACATCTTGAGCAATACCGCCTTTGTGGGCAACTATTCCGCCTATAGTAACGGTGGTGGCCTCTACTTCTGGGGCGGCGACTTGGTCCTGGAAAACGATTACTGGGCCGGCAACACGGCCCCCGATGGAGGTGGGCTTTACGTCCGGGAGGCTGCTATCACCATGACTCACAGCCTCTTCCAGGGTAATACCTCGGAGCGAATCGGCGGCGGCGGCGCTTACGTCTATGAATGTACGTCCTACATCGCCGATAACACGTTTCGGGACAACATCTCCTCCGGCGGCGGGGGGGGGCTGGATGTCGCCTTTGGCGGTCTCGTCCTGACCCGCAACTCTTTTTTGGACAACATAGCCGAGGGGTCAGGCGGGGGGTTCGGCGGTGGGCCTGGAGAGGGCCACGCCTTTATCATCACCGATAACCTTTTTCAGGGCAACGTGGCTTCTGAAAACGGCAGCGCCGTCGGCGGCGGGGCGAGCGTCGGTAACGCCGCGACGAACGACCAGAGCCAACTCGTCTTTAGTCGCAACCGCCTGCTGGACAATGTGGCCTCGACCGCGTATTGCGGGGCCGACGGCGGGCGCGGCGGTGGGTTGGGCGTAAGCGGTCCGGCCCTGGTGACGGATAACCTCTTTCAAAACAATTGGGGGTGCAGCGCCCCGCCCTACGAGTACCAGGGCGCCACTTATTACCCCGGAGGCTATGGCGGGGGGCTGGCTTTGAGGGAGAGCGGCCTGGTGGTGGATGGCAACCGTTTTCTGAACAATCGCGCCGCCCGCAACGCCGGCGTCAACTATACCAGCGAGGCGCTCGGCGGCGGGGTCTACGTGGCCTATGGCGCCGTCGTGACGATGACCAACAACCTCCTGGTCGGCAACGTGTACTGTGAGGACTGCCCTTCCCACTATTCTGAGTGGTATCGCGGCGGCGGCGCGGTCGCCGTGGGCAACTATGCCGCAACATCGAGTACCGGTCTCTACTTTTATCACAACACCCTGGTCGGCAACCAATCATCCGCCGTCCGCCATCAGCATGACACGACTCTGGTGATGAGCCACAACATCTTTGCCGACCACGATACCGACGTCAAAAACGTTCGTATGTACGACGATGTTTGTCCTGTTACGACGATGGATTACACCCTCTGGTGGCCCACCAGCAACGTGGAGGTAGATGACCTGAGTGAGCAATGCGGCGCGCCACAGACCACGCACGATTTCGTTGGCGACCCGGCCTTTGTGGACGCCGGCGCGGATGACTATCACTTGGGCCGCGACTCGGCGGCGATAGACAAAGGGCCGGGCGTGGGCGTGACGACCGACGTTGACGGCAACCCCCGCCCCATCGGCGCGGGCTACGACCTGGGATACGACGAGTACACCGGCGTGGCTCTCGCGTCCTCGTACAAAAGTGCCACTCCCCAGGACGCCACGGTGGGGGAGGAAGTCACGTTCACCATCGTGCTGCGCAACGGAGGCAGTTCCAACGCGCCCGCCGTCACGCTCTTCGATGCCATCCCGCTCTCCACCACCTACGTGGCGGGCAGTGCGCAGGCCACGGCGGGGACGGTGGATGATACGGACGGTATCCGCTGGAGCGGCGTCGTGCCGGCCAACGGGACGGTCACGCTCGATTTCCGGGTCACGGTGAGCCGGGCGGTGACGATCAAGAACACCGCCGTCGTCAGCGACGGCTACGGCATGGTGCTCAACCTGGTGGCGTTCGTGAACGCGGAGCGGGTCTACCTGCCGCTGGTGCTGCGTGGGTATGGGCCGTAGCCCTCACCCCGGCCCTCCCTGCTTTCACATCCGGGTGGAAACAGAGGGGAAACGAGGAAGGAGGTGAGAAAAGTGTGAGCAAGAAATACCGGGCATCGAGCATGACAGAAATCCACACGTTATGCCAGGTCTCACATAGGGTGCTGTACCTTGTGTCACTCCTGGTGTAGCATGCAGGAGAGGACGATGAAAACCTTGTTCGTTCGAGTACTGGTTTTCCAACCGACCCAAAAGAAGGGGGAAGTGAAATGAAAACAACTCTGGCACGAACGTCTATCCCCACATGGAAAAGGATCTTTAACGCCATTATAGCGCATACTGTCACTGTTCAGACCGCCGAGTTCGAGACTACCTCCAGCATACTCGTCGATAATCGCTCTGATGACAAACAGCCGGTGGTCTCTGCCGTCGGCGAGGCTGCTCCGCAGGATACAGAGCAGGACGATTACCGTCCGGCGGCACGGAGGCGATTTGGCCCTACCTATGATCGCCCGGTTGCTCCGCAGGATACAGAGCAGAACGATTACTATCTGTGGCACGCCACGAGGTGGCACCATTCGGAAGCGGTGACCATGACCACTGACCTCTGCCAGGACTGGATTGATTTCTGGCAGACCGATACCACCTTTTTCGTCCTGCGCTTCCCCGACCTGGAGGCCACTCCCCCCTACACCGCATCATACAAGCTGCCGGTGGCCTTTTGGGGCACATACTCGCCCACCCTGACGCTGGTCCAGCACGGCGTGCCGCCTACCCATATCGTCACCGTGCCGCTGGAGTACCGGCCCTACTACCACACCTTCCTGCACAATGAACTGCCCTCGGCCCCCGGCGAGCGCTGGCTGGCGCTGGGAGGGGTCACTACGCCCACCATCGAGTGCCCCCCCGGTCTGAACATCCCCGGTAACATCCCCGGGCAGAGTTGGTCGTTTCAGACCGATATTTGGCTGGACTTTGGCGGGCAGCAAGAGGATTGCCAGGATTGCGTCCTGTCGCTCTACTATGGCCACCAGGGTCAGGATGCGCCGTTCTTTCTCGACGCACTGGGGGCTGCCGCCGGCGCAACCTCGTACCAGGGCCAGGGCATCACGGTCATAAGCGGCGGGAACATCCGCCTCTACGATTACGATACCCCCACACCGCCATTCTACCTGGAGGAGCAAGGCAGCGGCATGGTCGATCCCCCGGAGACGGTCATGTTCTACCACGAGGTGGGGAATCTCGGCCCCGACCCGCTGGTCGTGACCGTGACCTACGAGTCGGCGCTGGGTCTCCTCTGGGGCGTCTACTCCGGCACCTGGGAGGGGCCGGATACCCCCTGGGTGCCCATCACCGACCCCATTGCACTGGGGACCACGTGGCCGGAGAGCAGCCGTGGTTTCTGGATGATCACCGACGTGCCCACAGGGACGGCGGACGGCCCCGAGACGCTGCTCATCACCGCTACCGACGTCACCTCGCCGGCCCTCGCCGTCTGGACCTCGGATGTGGTGTGGGTGGGGGAGTGGGTGCCGCCGCCCCTGCCGCCCTGCGGCGCACTGAGCGACGTGAACCTGGCCGGGCCGCCGACGACTACCGTGAATGTGGCGGCGACCTTCACCGCAACGGTGGCCCCGCCGACGGCCACCCTGC
>CAYQTW010000343.1:0-4055 GCA_964420485.1 uncultured Anaerolineales bacterium | reverse complement strand
AAGAATCTCAATGTCAGCGGACGTTCGATATCACCAAGGCGAGATTCCTCGTCCCTTCGGCTAGCTCAGGGCAGGCTGCTTCACTCCTCGGAATGACACTTTCGTGAGTGGCTCGAGCGGTTACACAGCCTGGCTAATTATACCTGATTCACGTAGTTGTCAACTGCTCTGCGCCAAGTCCAGGTAGGCGGGGAGATTCCGAATTTCGTTCAAGCGAGCCGCTACGGTCTCGATCTATGCGGCCTGGTTCCCAGGGAAGCCGCCAAGTTTCCCAGGCTGGCGCTGGCCTGGGGCATCTGACCGCGAGCGATTTGTGCAGTGATCTCGTTGATGGAACCGGATAACTGCTGAAGTTGGGGGCCTCCGTGAGCGTTCAGGCTGGCGGCGGCATTGGCCCCCAACTGAGCGATGTTGGCCAGTTCGTCCTGTGAAACTCTCCCGTCGTCCATGGCCCGGCGCGCAGTGTCGAGGTAATCGAACGCGCTTTGGACAGCGGCCGCGCGGTCGGTGGCGATGTCATTTGGCTGGACGGCCAGGGCATCTGCCATCCGGGTCTCGATCTCGGCCTGCAGATCCTGGATTCGAGCCTGGTTCTGGGCCTGGATTTCTGCGGCCTTGGCGCTGGCGGCCTCGGCGGCAGACTCCAGTTGCGCGATGGTCTCTTCGGCCAGTTCAAGCCCCTGTTGGAGAGTCGTGTTGATCTCTTCGAGCGCAGCGGCGACGGCGGCGGTGCTGTCGGCGACCGCGACCAGGTCTTGCTCAATCATCTGAAGCGTTTCGAGCGCTTCCGTCGCCAGGTCTCCATACAGGTCATAGTAGATGTAGAGCAGTTCTTCGGCGTAGGCAATAGCCTCCTCTGCGCCGGTCACGTAGACTGTCACCGTGTCCACTTCTTCCTGCGTGACGTTGTCGTCAGTGGTAGCATCCGTCACAGCGGTCGAGCACTGCTGCGTGGCGACGGTGGCTTCGGTGACAGCCTGATCAATCAGTGCCACCAGCTCTTCCTCGGTCATCGTCACGTACTCCGCCGAGGGGGTAGGTGTGGGAACATCAACAGGTGTCGGGGCGGCAACACTGGTGGCTTCTACGGCAGCAGCGACCGTCGCCTCCACGTCTGCCTGGGCCGTCTCGGTAGCAGCGATGGACGCTTCGACCGTCATCTGGACGTCAGGCGTCGCAGTGGGAGTCGCCCCTCCACACGCTATGGTGGCGATGATGAGCAAACTCGTTGCAAATGCGATAATAGTTTTTCTGTTCAACATGATTTTTCTCCTTATTTTACTGATTTTACCCATTACTCGGACTCGAGCACCTTCTGATACGGCATGATCATCCCCGACTTTATTCTCCTGGCAAATTCCTTCCTGACCCTCGGTATTCTCAGTAAAAGTGGGACGATAGCGTTGATCGTTCTCGTCTTGACGTCTTTCTGGGCAAAGTCATAGAGGCCGAGTCTCTTGTAGGCTCTATGATCGGCCTGGAAGACCACGCGCAGCCGGCCCCAAATCTCGTCTCGGAAGAGTTTCCTTCCGCCTACACCAAGAAATGTGGGTGGCCTGACGTAATCAGCGGCGGCAAAACGGACCAGACGATGGGCCAGGTCTTGCAGCAATCTGTCAATGTCCGCCGAATCTCCATATTCGTCAGTGACAAAACCGGCGACATTGGCCGGCTGTAGTTCGAACCAGCCTTCCAGAACCTGGCGGAGATTATGGTTCTGGCTCAACGGCCCAGAGATGATACACCCGATCTGCTTTCCGATCAACGTCGGCGTGTGGCCGTTAAAGAAACTGCGGTCAAAGAACATTTTCCATCTCGACGACAAGTATCTGTCCTTGATCGCCCCGGCAAAGATCAGGATGTCGGCGGTCTTGACCTGGGTGTTGTAAAACTCGACGTAATCATCCTGGCCCTCGTAAGCGCAGCGATTGTCGTATCCGCAATGGAGACAGCCCAGGCAGCCGCCCTTGATGTCCAGAGCGTTCAGATTGACCACCGGGATTTCTTGAGCAAAAGAGGCTTTGAACCTCTCGATCATCCTGAGCAGATTCGTCTGGTGCGCCTCGGCGTCTGTGACAATCAGTATCCTCTTATCACCCGCATTAACTTTGGTCTCTGCGACACCGGGATGGTATTCAAACTCTCTCCAGGTCACAGGGCAGTAGCTCTTTGACGTGGGGGCCTGATTCTTTATCGCCTCGAAAAACTCGTCAGCAAACACGAGCAGTCCCACCCTTCCCTTCTCTTCCATTAGATCGCGCATATCTGCCGAAAACGATCCCACGTATTTCATCCCCAGATCGTCGCAGACGGCGTGGATATAGTTGTGCGCCGTGTGGTCGTAGAAATGGATGGATGTGGTCAGAGCCGCGGTGTATTTGTGCTCAAAGACTGCCTCTGCGCCCCGCTCCGATATCAACTCGATGAACCGTTTGTACTGGGAGGGCACGAGCAGGAAATAGACCGGAGAGGCCCACAGAACGCCATCCGCGGACTGGACCTCGTCCAAGATTTCCTGGAAAGCCATCTCGTCCCTTTCGAGCTTTTTGATTCTGTGCGAGACATTGAGGATTTTCAGTTCGTGTTGGGGGAACTTTTTCTGGATATAGTGTACGTACTGCATAGTGACACTTGTGTCACCCTTGGGACTGCCGTTCAGAACGGTGATTTTCACTCTTGCCTCCTTTCGGGCATCTGAGAACACGAATTTCAAGACATTAACGGATTGATCTGCTGATGTCCGCGTTCTTGATCGAGGTCGAGAGATGTACCGGTTTCCCAATCTACCAATTTCCCAGCACCTACTCGTACCGCAGCGCCTCGATGGGATTCAGGCTCGCCGCCTGGTTGGCAGGATAGATGCCAAAGAACAGCCCGATGGCCAGCGAAAAGCCCACCGCCATCAACACAGAATCGAGTGTGACCACCGAACTCATCACCCCTGTCATATCCACCAACTTGCCCAGGCCCACGCCCAGCAGGATACCGATCACTCCCCCCAGCAGGCTCAACACCATAGCCTCCAGCAGGAACTGGATCAGGATGTCCGCTTTCCGCGCTCCCACCGCCTTGCGGATGCCGATCTCTCGTGTCCGCTCCGTCACCGACACCAGCATAATATTCATAATGCCAATGCCACCCACCAGGAGCGAGATGCCGGCGATGGACCCCAGAAAAATTGTCAGGATGTCCGTGATCTCGGTGGTCATCTCTAGCAAATCAGCCTGGTTCATCACCATAAAGTCATCGTCCTCGTCCGCGTCGAGGCCGTGGCGGTCTCTCAGCAGCGCCGCGATCTCGTCAACGGCCGCGTCCGCCCGATCCTCCGCAGCCGCCACCACGGTGATATTGCTCACGATAGGCTTTCCCAGGGAATTACGTCCATTGAATACCTTTGTCTGGGCCGTCGTGATGGGCGTCAGCACTATTTCGTTCGGGTCACTCATCCCGGAACTGTTTTGCTCGGCCAGGACACCCACCACAGTCAGTGAGACCCGCCCGCCACCGGGGAGCGTGACCTTGATTTTTTGCCCCACCGGGTCAAACCCGCCAAAGAGGTCTAGCGCAGACTGGTAGCCCAGCACGGCCACGTTGCTTCGTCCGCTCACGTCCTTCTCTTCGATAAAGCGCCCGTTCGCCACCTCCACTCCGTTGAGCGCGTGCTGGTACTCTGGCGTCACTCCCGTCACCGAGACGTTAATGTTCTCGTTGCCAAAGATGACCTGAGCGTTCTGACCAAACTGCGGGGCGACGGTCGTGACGTCTGGCATCTTGCCCGAGTCGGCAATGGCCTCGGCGTCATCCATGGTGAGTGAGCCTCCCCCGTTGCGGCCGGGCATCACAAAGATCAGGTTGGAGCCGATATCATTGATCTGTTCAGTGATAGAGGCCTGAGCCCCCTCGCCGATGGACATCAGGGCGATGACCGCCGCCACGCCGATGACCACCCCCAACATGGTCAGTCCCGAACGCATCTTGTTCACTACCAGCCCATCCAGAGCCACCCGCAAGTTTTCCAATAAATCTGTTATCATGTTCTCACTTCCTCCACACGT
>CAYQTW010000342.1:0-4064 GCA_964420485.1 uncultured Anaerolineales bacterium | reverse complement strand
CGCCCACCAGCCCCGCTCCGACGACGACCACGTCGCAGGCGTCAACCCGTTTTTGCTCTTGTCCGGTCCACATTGCTGTCTCCTCACCAATCTACCAGTTTACCAATATGCCATATTCTACCCCAAACCGGATTTTCGCGCCACTGCGGTCAGGACGTGGTAGCGGCTGTCGGCGTAGGCAGTGGTGACGTTGCCGAATGTCTCGCGGATGAGGTCGTCGTAGCGCAGAAAACGGTTGGCGACGAGAAAGAGGCGACCACCTCGATAGAGAACCCGCGCCGCGTCGCGCACGAATTGGCAGGCTATCCCATAATCCACCCCCACGCCCTGGTGGAATGGTGGGTTGGTAACGACCACGTCGAAGCGGTGACTAAAAACGACGGAACCGCAGTCCGAGAGCAGTATCTCACCGTTGGCAATCCCGTTCGCCTCCAGCGTGCGGCGGGCGGATTCGACGGCGCGCGTGTCGGCGTCCACGAGCACGACTTGGCCCTCGGTCGCACGGCGGGCAGATGCCAGCCCGGCCAATCCCGTCCCACATCCCAGGTCGAGAATACGGTCGTACGTCCCTATCTCCATCGCACCAACCAGCGCCGCGCAGCCCGCGTCCAGCCGGTCCCAGGCAAAGACACCGGGCTTGCTGACCAGCGCCGTCTCGGTGCCGTCGAGGGTGACGGTGTGGGTGACGTGACCACCGGCGGGCGGGAGTGGTTGCAGCCCAGGGGGCCTGACCGCCAGCGCGACGTGATAGCCCTTTTTCTGCCGCACCACGCTGCACTGCCCAAACAGTTCGCGGGCGCAGGTGATAGCGCCCTTGATCCCAGCCCGTTTGTGGGCGACGAAGTAGAAATGTCCACCCGCCCGGAGCACCCAGGCTGCGCCCCGGACGAGTTCCTCCTGCACGGCCCGACCGCGCGGGAGGTGGCTCAATATCAGGTCGAACGAGGCGGGGGACAGCCCCATCACGCCGTCGGCCAAACGCACCTTGGCGTTGGTGATGCCGTTGGCGGCTAACGTGCGCTCGGTGCAGGCCACTGCTGCCACGTTGCAGTCCACCAGTGTGACGTGGTCGCGTGGGGCCAGTTGCGCCGCCACCGCGCCGATGATGCCCGTCCCGCAGCCCAGGTCGAGCACGGCGTCACCCGGCTCAATCTCGGCCACCTCGAGCAGCGCTGCTGAACCTGGATTGAGCCTGTCCCACGACCAGACGCTGGGTTTGCCGACGACGGTGACTTTGTAACCGTGAGCCTCGACGGTAAATTTGCGGAAGGTGTAGTAGCCAGCCACCAATCAATACTCGTAGCAACTGCCGCCGATGAACTCGCGCAGGAGCGAGTCGGGCGGGATGGCGGAATCGTCCTCGACTGGCGTGACGGCCTTCAGGAGGTGGTACACGCGCTCGGCGCGCATAAAGGCATCCTGGCGCAGAGGATCGTCTTTGTACTGTTCTGCCCATTTCTCAAAGTGGTTGAATAGTCTGGCCCGCATGATGGGGAGTTCATACGGCAGGCCGCTGTTGACGATATAGTCGGTCGTGTTGACGTAGGGGATGATGTTGCGTTGTTCACTGGAGCGCACGTAATGCCAGTGTTCCAATGTCTGCTGGGGATCGTAGGCCCGGTGAACGGCGTCGCGCGTCATACGGCGCATCAGCCGCAGGTCTGTCCAGCGCACGAATTTCCCATCAGGGCCTTTTATCTGTAGCAACGGTTCGATGTACAGTTTGAATTTGCTCCCGTCGTCAATGTCCCGCGTCATGCCAGCGTATAGACCGTGCAGGCTGTCAATGAGAATCACATCGTCGGGCCCGATCCGCATCGGGGTGTGGTCGTCGTGTCGTTTGCCGGTCTTGAACTCGTAAAAGGGAATCCGCACCTCCTCTCCCGCAATCAGCCGTACCAGGTGCTCGTTGATCAGTTCCAGGTCGAGGGCCTGCGGCGTCTCAAAGTCATAGTCGCCGTACTCGTCCTTGGGGTGGAGTTCCAGGTCGAAAAAGTAGTTGTCCACGGTGAGCGGGATCAGGCTGAGGCCCATCTTTTTCAGCAGGTGGCTGAGTTTGGTGGTCGTGGTCGTCTTGCCGGAGGAGGAGGGGCCGGCGACGATGACGATTTTCACGCTGTCACGGCGCTCCTTGATCATCTCGGAAGCGGTCGTAATGTCCTCGTTGTAGGCCCGGTCGGTTTCCCGTACGATCTGGGGGAACTCGCCGCGCGCGATGCGTTCGTTCAACTGCTCAATGGTATGGAGGTCGTGATCCACAGTCCAGTTCAGCACCTCCCAAATCTTGCGCCAGGGGATGCTCTCGGAGGGACGGGCCGAACGTTTGGCCCGCTCCTGTCGTTGGCGGGCCCGTTCGTCACGGTAGAGGATGTAGGCTTTGGCCGTTCTGGCGCGGCCATTCTCGATCAGCACCTTCTCGACGGTGTCCTGGATTTCTTCAATGGTGGGATTGTTGCCAGGCGGCGTGCTTTCCTCCAGCATAGCCACGACTTGATCGGCCAACCTCTCGGCGGTGGCCCGGTCGCGTCCGCCCACGGCCACCGCTGCTCGATAGATGGCGTTGGTGATGCGCTCTTTTCTAAAGGGCACCACGGCCCCCGTTCGTTTGACCACGTGTGTTATCTTTGTCACATCGCACCTCCTCCCTGTTTGTCGTGGGGCAGACATTCCTGTCTGTCAAAATAGGCTGGAAAGCCTGCGCCACATTCTTGTGGGGCAGACATTCCTGTCTGTCAAAACAGGCTAGAAAGCCTGCGCAACGCTCCCTTCCTCCGATCCGCCAATCCTGCCCATCCGTGTTCTAAAACCGTCATCTCCCACCATCACCTCTCGCTCCAGCGCCTCGCCTATTTCCTGCGGCCACATTTCATCCAACGACTGCCCCTTGGGTCCGCCGAACATTGCCGGAGGAAGAATCACCCAGTCACCCAGTCGCCGAGTCGCCAGTTGCTCCACCACGTCCCGTCCGGTCAGCAACCCCGCCACCGTCACCGTCTCGCCGAAGAAGCGGTTGATGATTGGCACGACCTCGACGTTCCCAAACTCGGCCATTACTTGCCGTAGCATCGGGGCGAACAGTGTCCCGGTCACCAATGAAATGGCGAATTGCGAATTGCGAATGGCGGATAGCAACTCGCGGTTTGCCCAATCGTCTAACGAGTTCCGTACCAATCCCACGCCGTTTTCTGTCAGGTCTAGCCCGTTATAGTGACCGGCCTCTGGAGCGGGTCGGCCCAGGCGGAGATACCATTCGTCGGAGAAATAGACCAGGTTGACCCCCAGGCGCTCCCGCAACCGCGCCTGCCAGTCGGTCACTTGCTCAAAGACGGCCCGCGTCTCGGCGTCTGTGTGCACGCGACAGATACCCCGGTGATACCTCGTCAATCCCACCGGCACGACACTAACCGAGCGCACGGCAGGATACAGGCCGGCCAGGTCGCCGATGGAGCGATCCAGATGCGGGCCGTCGTTGAGGCCGGGCACGACCACAATTTGCGTGTGCGTCTCGATCCCCAGATCGGCCAGGCGGCAGAGTTGGGCCACTACGTCAGGGGCGGCGGGGTTGCCGAGGAGACGGCGGCGCAGGTCGGGATCGGTGGCGTGGACCGAGACGTGGAGCGGGCTGAGGCGCTGCTCGCCGAAACGCTCCCAGTCACTCTCGCCCAGATTAGTCAGTGTGAGGTAGTTGCCGAAGAGGAAAGAGTAGCGATAGTCGTCGTCTTTGACGTACAGGGAGCGGCGCAAGCCCGGCGGCATCTGGGCGACGAAGCAGAATGCGCAGCGGTTGTTGCAGCGGCGGATGCCATCGAAAGTGGGATGGGCGAATTCCAGGCCCAACGGCTCGTCGTAGCGTCGTTCTGCCTCGACGGCGAACTCTTCTCCACCCCGGCGCACCCGCAGCGCTAGGTGTTCCTCGGCCCCATAGAATCGCACGTCAATCACATCGCGCAGACAGTGACAGTTGATGGAGACCAGTTCGTCTCCTGGCTGCAAGCCGGCCCGCTCGGCCAGGCTGCCAGGGATGGTGGCAGCGATCAGTTCTGCAGGCATCCTCGCGCCTCCAC
>CAYQTW010000341.1:0-4065 GCA_964420485.1 uncultured Anaerolineales bacterium | reverse complement strand
GCCGTAGGGCGACTTGGCAGACGTTGCCGCGAATTCATTCGCCGGGCGAGGAACGCTTGCAAAATCGGCCTTCGCCGATTGTACCAGTCGCCGTAGGGCGACTTGGCAGACGTTGCCGCGAATTCATTCGCCGGGCATTGTTGGATGGGAGAGAAAGATATGCAGCCAATCGTGATAGGAGTGGCCGGTGGCACCGGATCGGGCAAGACGACAGTGGCAAACCGGATTCTGCAGCGCGTGGGGGCCGAGCACATCGCCTGCATCCCCCACGATGCCTACTACCGCGACCACAGCCACCTCCCACTGCGCCTGCGCACTCAGGTCAACTATGACCACCCCGACTCGTTAGAGACCGAATTGCTGATCGAGCACCTGAAGGAACTGTGCGCCGGGCACGCCGTCGAAATCCCCATCTACGACTTTACCACCCACACGCGCACGCCACAGACGCTCCGCGTGGAGCCGGCGCCGGTAATCCTAGTCGAAGGCATCCTGGTTTTCGTCGAGCCCGCGCTGCGCGACCTGTTCGACGTCAAACTGTACGTGGATACCGACGCCGACGTGCGCTTTATCCGCCGGTTGCAGCGCGACGTCGAGGAGCGCGGCCGCAGCGTCGAGTCGGTGTGCGAGCAATACCTCTCGACCGTGCGCCCGATGCATCTCGAGTTCGTCGAGCCTAGCAAGCGCTACGCCGACGTCATCATCCCAGAGGGAGGCTTTAACGAGGTCGCCATCGAGATGGTCGCCGCGCGCATCAGGGGTTTGCTAGAGGAGCACGCCTAGTGAAACTTTCGGTCATCGTGCCGGTCTACAACGAGGCTGCTACCGTCGCTCAGATCATTGAGCGGGTGCTAAAAGTCGAACTCGGCGATGTGGAGAAGGAGATAATTGTCGTGAACGACGGCTCGACCGACGGGACCGGTGCAGTTCTGGACTCCCTGGTCGCTCACCGGCCCAACCCACTCAAGATCGTGCACCACGAGCGCAATCGGGGCAAGGGGGCGGCCGTCTGCACGGCGTTGGAGCACGTCACGGGCGACGTCGTCATCACCCAGGACGCCGATCTGGAGTACGACCCCCAGGAGTACCCCGCGCTGCTGGCTCCATTTGAGGATCCGGCGGTGCAGGTGGTCTACGGTTCACGCAATCTGCACGGAAACCCGCGCTCATCGTGGAGTTTCTACTGGGGCGGGCGACTGCTGAGTTGGATCGCCAACCTGTTGTATAGATCGCACATCACCGACGAGCCGACCGGCTACAAGGCCCTCCGCGCTGACCTGCTCCGCAGTCTCGACCTGCAATCAGAGGGCTTCGAGTTCTGCCCGGAGGTGACGGGCAAAGTGCTGCGACGGGGGATCGAAATCCACGAGGTGCCGATCTCGTACCGGCCCCGCTCTTTCGACGAGGGCAAAAAGATCAACTGGCGCGACGGCATGCGGGCAATCTGGACGCTGCTCAAGTACCGGTTGTTCTGAAGTAGGGGCGCGGTAACCGCGCTTCTGGGCGCGGTAATCACGCTTCTGGGCGCGGTAACCGCGCCCCTACCGGGTAGAGCAGCACACTCAACACACCCGGCGATCATATAGAGCCAGCAGATTAGCCACGTGTATCTGCTGCACCAACCCATCAAGCGGGATGCGCGACAATCCACAGGACTCGATGTTATTCCACTGCAATGCCTCTTTGCCTTGCCCGCTCTCAATCGCCTGGGCCACCCGATCCTCAATGGTATCCAGGTAGGCCAGGCTGGTCTGCACCAGGCCCTTTACCTCTCCGCGCAGGATGACCTCTCCGTGCCCTTGCACCAGATTCTCTATTGGCAGTTCCGTTACTTTTTGCAGAGAGGCCCTCAACGCTTCCACGTTACCATCCACGATGGACGGCACCGGCATCATCGTGTCAGAGGCAAACAATATGCGATCTTCTTCGACGTACGCCATCACCAGGTCTGCTGAGTGGCCTGGCGCGTGGATCAATCGCACTATCTTGCCGGCCAACTGAAGCCCCATCTCCCCGCTATCGAACGTAATATCGGGCAGGCGCAACACAACATCCTCCAGCAAATCGGGCTCCTCGGCCTGAATCGCCTTCAGCGCCGGAAGGCCCCGCTTGACGAGCATCTTGTGACAGAGCGCGTGTGCCACCACATCGGCTTGAGGGAAAAGAAAAGCGCCGTAGGTATGATCGGCGTGATAATGGGTCAGAATCACGTATCGCACACCAGGCTGGCAGACACGAGCGGCGAACGTCGCTATCTCCTGCGCTTCGACAGGAAAAGGCATACTGTCAACGAGGATCGCACCTTCGCCGGTCACGATCAGTCCGGCTGTCACCTGGGCATAGAGACCACTGGTAAAAACGTAAATGTTGTTGGAAACCCGTTCTCGGAGCACGACGTATCCCCCTATGCAAACGCCACCGGTGTACCGGTGGCGTTTGCAATCACATATTAGATCGAACCCCGCCGTGCCGTGTACCGATATGTTTTGAACCTGCTCTCGCAGGTGGGAGCCTGCTCAGTGGTTTGCCTTGCCCGTAGGCTATCGCATTCCTCTCTGAAGAGACAGCCCCCGTTTTTATAGGTGTTGGCTCAAAACGCAAGACCGGTTGTCACGTACACAGCAGGGCCAACGGAAATATACCATGCATTGGCGAAAAGCACAAGTCGCTCACGCCGTCTCCAAATAGCGCTCCAATTCCCAGTTCGTCACCTGGATGCGATACTTGCCCCACTCCACCCGCTTGGCCCGCAAAAATGCCTCGACGATGCGCTGCCCCAACGCCTCCCGAATCACCTCGTCTTGTTCCAGCGCGTCCAGCGCCTCGGCCAGCGTGCCTGGCAGTGTGCCGATGGCCCGCTCACGCAGATCGCGCTCGTCAAAGTCGTAGACGTCTTCGTTGACCGGTGGCGGCGGGGTCAGGTCGCGCTCGACGCCGTCGAGGCCCGCCGCGAGCATGGCAGCAAAGGCCAGATAGGTATTGGCGCTGGGATCGGGGCAGCGCAGTTCGATCCGCGTTGCACTCTCATGCTGTCGCCCGTGTCCCGGGACGCGGATCAGCGCCGAACGGTTGAGTTGCGCCCAGCAGATGTAGACCGGCGCCTCGTAGCCCGGCGTCAACCGCTTGTAACTGTTGACCGTCGGAGCCACCACCGCCGCCAGCGCGCGCGCATGCTCCATCTGCCCGGCGATGAAACTGTAGGCCATCCGCGAAAGACTGTATTCATCATCCGGATCGTAAAACAGATTGCGCCCCTCGGCATCAAAGAGGCTCTGGTGTGTGTGCATACCAGACCCGGCGATACCAAAGATGGGCTTGGGCATGAAACTGGCATAGATGCCGTGGGCAGCCGCTACTGCCCGCACGGCATATTTGAACGTCACGGTGTTGTCGGCGCTGGTCAGCGCATCGGCGTAACGAAAGTCAATCTCGTGCTGGCCGATGCCGCACTCGTGATGGCTCATCTCTACCTGCATACCCATCGCCTCTAGCGCCAGGATGATCTCGCTGCGCACCTGCTGCGCCTCGTCACGGGGTGAAAAGTCAAAGTAACTTCCCACGTCGTGCGGGACAGGCAGGGTGGGATGGTCGTTGTTGCGCTTGAACAGGAAAAATTCCATTTCAGGGCCGACGTTGAAAAGGTGCCCGCGCTCTGCGATCCGGGCCAGGTTGCGCTTGAGCGTCAGGCGCGGCACGCTGAGTGAGGGCTGCCCGTCCGGGCCGTGGGCGTCGCAGATCAGACGCGCCCGCCGCCGCTCCGGCGCGCTCCACGGGAACACTTGGTAGGTATCCTGGTCGGGCACCAGCACCATGTCGCTCTCGTAGATGCGAGCAAACCCCTCGATGGACGAGCCATCGAACCAGACGCCTTGTTCTAGAACCTCGTCGAGCCTACCCACGGGAATGGTGACGCTTTTGATCGTCCCCAGGATGTCGGTAAACTGGAGGCTGATAAACCGTACTCCATCCTCTCGCACGCGAGCAATCAAATCGTTGGACATGTATGTATTCTCCTAACCTGGACAAGCCAGAACCAAAAAGATTTTTGACAAGATTTACAGGATT
>CAYQTW010000340.1:0-4102 GCA_964420485.1 uncultured Anaerolineales bacterium | reverse complement strand
GCTCACAAAAGCTCTGGCGGAAACCTGGCAGGTCTTTACAATCCTTAACTTGACACCGAAGTAATTGTTCGTAGGCCACTGTTTGCTTTTCTGCCATTATCTCTCTGACCTCTGGTGCCCACCGCCTAACACAGCAGAATCACTTTCACCTCCGCCCCCGCCGGCAGATGGTCGCACTCCTCCGGGATGACCGCCAGCCCGTCGGCCTGCACCAACGAGTAGAGGATGCCGGAGCCCTGGTCGCCGGTCAGCGTCGCCTCGTAGCCCGCGCCGGTCTCGCGCAGGCGCACGCGCAGGTAGTGGCGGCGGCCATCCTTGCGTTCGATGGGTTGGGTCAGGCGCGCCGTTACCTTTGGACGCGACCAGTCGGTAAAGCCTTGCATCTTGAGGAGCGCCGGGCGGGCAAATAGTTCGGTGCTGATCATTGCCGCCACCGGGTTGCCGGGTAGTCCCAGCAGTGGCACGCCATCCACGACACCAAAGGCCAGCGGTCGCCCCGGCTTCATGTTCAACGACCAGAAGCGCATCTCCCCCTCGGCCGCCAACACCTGCTTGACCAGGTCAAAGTCGCCCACGGAGACGCCGCCGGAGGTGATGATCAAGTCGGCACTCTGGGCCAATGCTTCCCGCATCCCCCGCCGCACTAACGTCTCTTCGTCGTGCGCGACTTCCAGGAGAAGCGGCACTCCGCCAAACGCTTGCACTTGCGCGGCGACGGTGTACGAGTTGGCGTCGCGGATCTGGCCGGGGCCGGGAGTCTGGTCGGGCGGCACCACCTCGTCGCCGGTGGCTAAAACCGCCACGCGGGGCCGTCGCACCACCGCTACATCCGTTTGCCCGACCGCCGCCAGTTGGCCGATCTCTTGCGGGCGGAGCGCCTGGCCCGGCTGTAGCACGACTTGGCCCGCGCGCACGTCCTCGCCGGCCAGCCGGACATTCGCGCCAGTCGGAGGGGTTTGCAGTATCTCGACCCAATCGCTGTCCAACCGGGTGTCCTCGAAGCGCACGACGGTGTCGGCTCCGGCGGGCAGCGGTGCGCCGGTCATGATGCGCACCGCTGTGCCGGGTTCCACCTGCACCCGGCTCATGTGCCCGGCGGCGACCTGGCCCACGACGCGCAGCCGGGCCGGGGTCTGCGCCACGTCCGCCCCGCGCACGGCGTAGCCGTCCATCGCCGAGTTGGTCAGCGGCGGGATGTCCCGGTCGGCGGTGATTTCCTCGGCCAGCACGCGGCCGGCCGCTTCTAGCAGGGGAACGCGCTCCGGCTTCAGGACGCGCACGGTCGCCAGGATGCGCTCCAGTGCTTCCTCGACACTCAGCACGGGACGGCGCTCGTCAGGCACGGCCCGCCTCCTCTTCGTGCTCGGTGTGTACTCCCCGCAGCATTTTGATCGCGTGGGGCAGGATGGGGGCCAGCGTCTCCATCCCCTCGCGCACCGCTCTGGGGCTGCCGGGCAGGTTGACGACGAGCGTGCCTCCTCGAATGCCCGCCACGCCCCGCGAGATGACTGCCAGCGGTGTCTTGCGGTAGCCCTCGAAGCGCAGTACCTCGGCCAGTCCGGGCATTTCCCGTTCAATGACGGCCCGCGTCGCCTCGGGCGTGACGTCCCGTGGTGCCGGCCCGGTGCCGCCGGTGGTCACGACCAGGTCCACCTGTGTCTCGTCGGCCAGCGCGATCAACACGCGCTCGATCTCGGCCCGCTCGTCGGGCACGATTATCTGGCTCACGATCTGGGCGCCCATCTTGCGTAGGAGGTTGGTCAGCAGCGGCCCGCTGGCATCCTCCCGCTCCCCTGCATACCCCTTGTCACTGACGGTCACGATGCCTGCTCGAATTGGTCTCACAGTCATTATTGCCTCCGAACTCGCATTTTGTTCATTGGTTCATTGTTCATTGCCCATTATACCCGTTCTCCCACCAATCTGCAATCTCCATCGCTTGCCTTCGCGCCAACCTGTGGTACACTTTAGCAAGGAGGGACAATATGCACAAGGTAAGCAGAGCCGAAGCAGCAGCAGTTCTGGATCAACTGGTGGTGATGACACGCTCTATCGGGGAGCCTGGGCGCGATTACGCTATCTTGGGCGAGGGGAACACCTCTGTTCGCATTGACGAGGACACATTCTGGGTCAAGGCCAGTGGCGTCTGTATGGGTGAGGCTGACGCGCGGGCCTTTCTCCGCGTGCGGTTTGACAATGTGCTGACGCTGCTCGACGCGCCGTCCCTGCCGGAACGCGAGGTGCGGGCGCGGTTGGCCGCTGCCAAGGCTGACCCAGACGCGCCAGGCTCTCCCTCTATTGAGACGGCGATGCACGCGCTGTGTCTCTCGCTGGGGAGCGCGACGTTCATCGGCCACACGCACCCCACGGCGATAAACGCCATTTTGTGCGCGCAGGGGGCGGAGGCGGCCTTCGCCGGGCACATTTTTCCCGCCGAGGCACTCGTCTGCGGCGATCCACTTTTTGTGCCCTACGCGCCGCCAGGACAGCCGCTGGCGTGGGCGGTGCGCGCGGGATTGCTGGCCTACAACGACCGGTACGGTCAGCCGCCGCGAGTCATCCTGCTACAAAATCACGGCATGGTGGCGCTGGGACCCACACCGCAGACAGTCCTGGACATTACCGCCATGATGGTCAAGGCAGCGCGCACACTGATGGGCACTTTTGCCCTGGGCGGGCCGCGTTTTATTGAAATGGATGAGGAGTGAATAAATGGCGCAACTTTTTCTGGATACTGCGAGCATAGACGAGATTCGTGAGGCGGCCAGTTGGGGCGTGCTCGACGGTGTGACGACCAATCCCACGCTGATGAAACGCGCCGGCACTGCCGACCTCGAGGCCAACACGCTCGAGATCGTGGACATCGTGCAGGGGCCGGTCAGCGCCGAGGTGCTCAGCACCACCGCCGCCGGGATGATCGAGGAGGCGCAGGAGATACTCGCCTGGTCAGAGCACGTTTTCGTCAAGATACCCACCACCATCGAGGGGCTGAAGGCGATGCGGGAGATTTCCTCGTGGCCCAACGGGCGCATCAACGCTACGCTGATCTTTTCCCCGGCGCAGGCGTACCTGGTGGCCAGGGCGGGGGCCAGTTTCGCCTCTATCTTTGTGGGGCGGATGGACGATGTGGGGCTGGATGGGATGGAGGTGGTGCGTCAGGCGCGGACCATCTTTGACAATTATGGCTTTGACTGCCGGGTGCTGGCGGCCAGCATCCGTCACACGGCGCACGTGGTGGAGGCGCTGCTGGCCGGGGCCGACATCATCACGCTGCCCTTTGGCGTTCTACAAAAGATGATCCGCAGCCCTTTCACCGACGTGGGGTTGGAGCGGTTCTTGGCGGATTGGGCGGAGGTGGCGGAGGGATAGCCAAGCCTCAGATTGGCACCAGGCCCAGACTGATCTTTAATGCCTCGTCCACGCGGACAATGCTCTCCTTGGAGATGTGTCCCCAGTAATGGCCCAGCCGTGACTTGTCCACCGTGCGGATCTGGTTGAGCAGCACGAGCGAATCCCTGACCAATCCCCCTTCAGTCGCCTTGATCTCGACGTTGACGTCGTATCGCGCGCGCTCGCCGGAAGTGATAGCGGCGACGATAATGGTAGGGCTGTACTGGTTGCCAATGTCATTCTGGATGATGAGCGCGGGGCGAACTTTGCCCTGCTCGTGGCCTCGCACCGGCTCAAAGTCCACTGTGAAGATATCGCCGCGCCGGTACTGTCTAGCCATCACCGGCCTCCCTGACTTTATAGGGAGCAACGTAGCGCATCCACGTTTCCTCCTCCAGAGGTCGCCATTCCTCGGCCATCCCTTGGTCCAGTGCAGCATCGGCCAGATAGCCGGCCTTGAGCCGCTCGCGCAGGGCCTGACGGCGACGGGCGGCGACGAAATACTCAATCGCTTCACTGACAAAGCGACTGATTCCCCGCTGCGGGGCTATCTCGCGTACCGTATTCATCAAACTCTTGGGCAAAGTTAGCGTGACTTTTTCTGTGACAGCCATCATTACCTCCTAACAGATTGTGTTTAAGGCTGTGTTATTATACAGCGAAAAGGATGGTCAGACAAACGCTGGCATTGCCCCCAACGTCAGCCCCCCGG
>CAYQTW010000339.1:0-4112 GCA_964420485.1 uncultured Anaerolineales bacterium | reverse complement strand
AACTGAGGAACTGCGATGGACAATCCCTACATCTTCCGTGGCCCGGTGCACGACCCCGACATGTTCTTTGGCCGCACGCACGAACTGAACGAGATCGCGGCCTTTTTGCGCGGCAACCAGTCCATCTCCGTCGTCGGCCCGCGCAAAATCGGCAAGACTTCGTTACTCTTCCACCTGATGCGGCCCGAGACGTGGCCCGCCCTGGGGCTGGGAGAGGACATTCTCTTTACCTACCTGGATTGCGAGGTGTTGGGCGAAGGCAGCCACGAGGAAATTCTCAGCCAGTTTGCCGCAGAGATCGCAACGGCGCTCGACGAGCGCGGTCTGCCCCCGGAACCGGCTCTCGAAAAGGCGATGGACAAACCCACGCGCCTCTCCTTCGAGGGGGCGATCCGTAAACTCAACCGGCGCGGCCTGCGCATAGTGCTGATTCTAGACGAGTTCGAGCGACTGAGCACCAATGCCAGCCTCAACGTCAATTTCTTCAACGCGCTACGCTCCGCCGCCGGACGTTACAAACTGGCCTTTATCACCAGTTCGGCCAGCCCGCTCATCCACCTCACCTACTCGGGCCGCTCGCGGGAAATCCTCTCCAGCCCGTTCTTTAATATCTTTGCCCCCCTCTTCCTGGGGCTTTTGCCCGAGGGCGAGGCCCGCCAATTGATTCGCGGCCCGACCGAAAAACCATGTTTTTCTCCTGCCATCCAGGATTTCATCTACGCCCTGGTGGGCGGACATCCGTTGGCCCTGCAAGTGGCCTGCTTCCACGCCTTTGACGCGCCGGACGACACTGCCGAGATCGAGCGCCGGACGACGCTCGAACTGGCGCCCCACTTTCAATACTATTGGCGCAACCTGGCGCCCGAAGAGCAGAACACGCTGCGCCAGTTATCCAGCGCTGCCTCGCGCGCTTCCGGCGATACCACGCTGCGCGGCATACTGCGCGACCTGATCCAGAAATGCCTGTTGGTCTCCGACAATGGGGCTTATCGTTACCCTTCGCGGGCGTGGGAGAGTTTTCTTTCCTCTTCCTTCGTCGCCAGTACCAGTCCCCCGCCGCCGAGCCTCCCGGAAGCGAGCGGATTGGCCCCCGGAACGCGCCTGGGCACTTATGAGATACTCGAATTCCTGGCCCGTGGCGGGATGGCCGAGATATATAAAGGCCGTCACCCGCGTCTTGACCGCACAGTCGCCATCAAAATCCTGTCCACCAGCCTGGCCGCCGAGGCGGATTTCCGCCAACGATTCGAGCGCGAGGCGCAGGCCGTCGCCGCGCTCAGACACCCAAACATTGTGCAAGTGTTCGATTTTGGTGACGTGGAAGGAACATACTATATGGTGATGGAATTTATTGACGGGACTGACCTGGCCCATCACATGCGAGAAACCGGCCCAATGCCACTGGCGCAGGTGCGTCCCATTCTGCGGGATATCGCCAACGCCCTGGACTATGCCCACGCGCAGGGCGTGGTTCACCGCGACGTAAAGCCCTCCAACGTAATGCTCCGGGAGGTAAAGACTGCCATCCTGACGGACTTTGGCATCGCCAAGATCCGCGCCCGCGGTACCGGAGCCACCAGAACCGGCATGCTGATGGGCACACTGGATTACATGGCCCCCGAACAGGTGCGGGGCGCTCGCAAAGTTGATGGCCGCGCCGACGTCTACGCTTTGGGCGTGATGTTGTACCAGATGCTCACCGGGGAACTCGTATTCCAGGCGGACAATCCCGGCGCTGTGATGCTGGCTCACTTGCAACAACCCGCTCCCGACCCGCGTATACTGGTACCGGACTTGGCCGAGAACGTCGCGGTTGCGATTCTTCGCGCCCTGGCCAAGGAGCCGGACGAACGTTACCCCACGGCGGGAGCCCTGGCGGATGCAGTAGAGGTAAATTGATGGATTGGCAAGTTGGTGGATCTGTAGGTTGGTAAATTGGAAGGAGAGGGGGACAATGAAATACTCATGCACACACTGGTTTCGTTGGGCGCTGATCGCTGCGCTGGCGCTGGTCGTGGCGATTGGCGCAACCCAGACCGCCCAGGCGGTCGAGATTGACGACGACGGCATTATCGCCGCCGACGAGGTCATTGACGATGACGTGTTCATCGGCGCCGATACCGTCGTGGTGGACGGCACTGTAAATGGCAATCTGTTCGCCTCGGGCAATAGCGTCACGATCAACGGTACGGTGGGCGGAGACCTAATCGTGACCGGCTCTGAGGCGACGGTCAACGGCCTGGTGAACGGCAACATCGCTTTCGCCGGACAGACGCTCTCGGTGGGCGGCACGGTCAAAGGCAGCATATACGTCCTGGCCGGTTCCCTCACGCTAGAGTCGCGGGCGGCCGTAGGCCGCAACGTGTCCTTCTCCGGCTTTGGTATGGAAACCGAGCCGGGGTCAACGGTTGGGCGCGACCTGCAAGTGGGCAGTTACCAGGCGTTACTCGCCGGGCGGGTTGACCAGGACGTGGACGCAGAGGTAGAGGCACTCGAAATCGAGGGCAGTATCGGCGGCGACTTGATGGCCGACGTGTCTGAACCTGAGGCAAGCCCTCCAGGATGGTTTCGGTGGCCCGGCATGCCAGCCATGGTTGCTCCGGGGCTGCGAGTGGCGGAGGAGGCCCAGATTGGCGGCACGCTCACGTATGCCAGCCCAGTCGAGCAGGCGGATACGATTAAGGCGCTCCCTGGTGGCGGGGTGGTCTATCAGCCCGTCGCAAAGCCTCAAGTATCCACCACCCCGTGGCTTGTGGCGCGGGCGCAAGATTGTCTCACGCTGCTCGTGCTGGGCGGACTGGCTCTCTGGTTGGCCCCGGCCCTGCTAAAACATCTGGCGGATCAGGCACGCGCCAGGCCCCTTCCGTCCGCCGGTTGGGGATTGGTGGTAATGATCGCCGGGTTTATCGGCCTCGTCGTACTCGCGGCGCTGATCCTCGTCCTGGGGATTATGATGGGCGCGGTCACTCTGGGCGGATTGGCGAGCGCAATCTTTGGCGTGGGCTTCTCCGGGTTGGCCTTGGCGTTCGCGTTGTTTTTGCTGGTTATCGTCTACGGGAGCAAGTTGATCGTGGCCTACGTGGCCGGCAATCTGGCGCTCCGGCGGCTCGCGCCTCGACGTGCGGATGGAATCTGGCCGCTGGTGTTGGGTGTGGTGCTGTACGTCCTGCTCCGCTCGATCCCCGTCCTGGGCTGGTTTATCGGAATGATCGTGACAGTCACCGGCCTGGGTGCGATGTGGCTACTGTTCCGTGAGCAGCGCAGTGTCCCCGCGCCGGTGGTAGGAGATGTGACATGAAACGCTCGCTCTGTCTCTACGTTCTGCTCGCCCTGCTCCTGGCAGCGGGCCGCCCTGCCTTCGCCCAGCAATCCACCCGCGTCATCTTTTTGCACCACTCTTGCGGCGAGAACCTGATCAACGAGGGCAGCGTGCGGGAGGGGCTCACTGGGCTGGGCTACGAGTTCTACGACCACGGCTACAACGGCGACGGGCTGCGCCTGGCCGATGGCTCGCACAGCGGCGCCAACTTTGACGTGCCCGGAGACAACACCGACCCTGACGGTTTCGCCGAGATATTTGCCCAACCACTCCACGACCCACCGGACAACACCTTTAGTCACCTGATGCAGTATGATGTCGTCGCCTTCAAATCCTGCTTCCCGGTCAGCAACATCGGGGACGACTATCAGTTGGACGAGTACAAATCCCACTACCTCGCCATCCGCGACCGGATGGATCAGTACCCGGACAGGATTTTCGTCATCGTCACCCAGCCGCCGCAGACGCCGGCCGAAAGCGACCCGGCAGAGGCGGCGCGGGCGCGGGCTTTTGTCAACTGGCTACAGTCAGACGAGTACCTGGCCGGCCACTCCAACGTCTTTGTCTTTGACTTTTTCGGTCACTTGGCGGGCGACGACAATTTTCTGCGGGCCGAGTACCGGGTTGACGAGTACGACGCCCACCCCAACGAACAGGCCAACCGCGAAATCGGCCCGCTTTTCGTCGAGTTCATTGACCAAGTCATCAGCGGCTACGAGGCTGGCGAGCCGCCCCCCACGCACCCCACGCCCACTCCGCCGCCCCCGGCCGAACTGACCGCTCGGCCTCCGAC
>CAYQTW010000338.1:0-4137 GCA_964420485.1 uncultured Anaerolineales bacterium | reverse complement strand
GACAGTCCACGCAGGTGGACTTGGCAGTAGTTGCCCGCGAATTTATTCGCCGGGCCTTTAATGCGAGCACGGCGGTTAAAACCGCGTGCTACACCTGCAAAGTCGCCCTTCGGCGACTGGGACAGTCCACGCAGGTGGACTTGGCAGTAGTTGCCCGCGAATTTATTCGCCGGGCCTTTAATGCGAGCACGGCGGTTAAAACCGCGTGCTACACCTGCAAAGTCGCCCTTCGGCGACTGGGACAGTCCACTCACGGTTTACACGTCGAATACAATTGTGGTTTCGTAGCCCGCGCCAGTGCACACAATCTCTAGTTCATTGAACGTGACCGCCTTGATGTGTCGCCGGTGCTCCCGCGCCGGCCCACCCCGGGCGATGGCTCGCAACCGGGTCGGCGTGACCTCGAGCATATCAAAGTCGCTAAAGACGCAGGTGTCTCGCTCTCCCAGGTAGAGCAATTCCCCCAGCCAGGTCACCAGCAGCGTCTCGGCGTCATAAGCATCCAACTCGACGGACCGCTCGACCGTTCGCTCCACCTCGGCGGGGTCGGCTAACTGGCAGGCCATACCATAAGCAGCGTTGGCGAACAACCCGGCCAGGTCACGTCCCCAGACGCGAATGGCAATGTCAGCAGTGTGTTCGATTTCCTCAAACACGAAATTGTTCCTTTTCGTACTCTCGCATCAACCCGATGTAATAGTCCCGATCCACGCGCAGCAATTCCAACACCTCGTCAGCCTTCCCTGCCGGCATCTGGCCCATCTCTTTGAGGCAGGCAAAGAATTTTTTGAGCGAGGCAATGTGTGCTTTGATCGTTCCCATAGACGCCCACGTTGCCTGGCGCATAAACCACTCGCTCAGGAACTCGTCTACGTCCATCGTCTCGGCCTGGTCTGCCGGGCGTGACAACCCAATGCTTCCCCCATCACCAGCCATATAGAGGTCGGCGAAGAGCATCACGTTGTCCAAATGCCGCTGCACCGTCTTGGCCGAAAGCCTTTTTTGAGCCAACCACTGATCGAAAACACGTACAAGTTCCGCGTTACGCTCACGTGCCGACTCAGCCCGCGCCTCTTCTTCCTCCTCGATGGAGACCCAGTCCCCCTCGTCAGGAATCTCAAACCCAGGGACAGGGTAACACAGATGGACATCATACTCGCCATCGGCCATAGCCACGGTCAGCGTGGCCTCGGCTGGGTGGGCGAACTCTCCGTCCGCCCGCATATAGTCGCGCACAAAGGTCGGGATAGCCAACAACGCCGCCTCAAACCATAGCAGTTCCGACTTGCCTGGGCGAACGATATGCCCTGAGCGCGTGATCCGAAAGGGAAGCGGATAGGCCAGTTCGCCCGCCACCGGCCAATCGTACTTTTCCATATCGTCCAGGTCGTCAAAGGGCATCTCTGTCACCTCGCCGAAAAGCATCGAAGTCCACTCCATCCGCCCGATCAACTCATCGGGCGGTATGCCGGTGTAGACCTCTCGCAGTTCATCCGGCGAGTTGTAGACTGCCAGGCCGTAGGTCTCACCGCCGTGACCCATCACGACGGCGTAGCGCAGCCGGCCGCCGGGCGGGTAGGACACCTTGATGGGGCGGGAATCGTCTATCCAGCGCCAGGGAGCCTCCCGGTAAAAGAAAGCCGCCGCCTCGAACAGCCCGTTGACCATGAAAGGAGTCACACCAGGCGACTTTAGCAGGCCAGGGAGGGGTTCCTCTCCCTTGCTCATGAACTGCTCCATGCTCAGCATAGCCTCTTTCAGCACGCGGAGAGTGTGCCGGTACTCGCAGCGGACATCCACTTCCTGCAATTTCGGAGCCAGCACCTCAACCAAAGCCTCGTCGTCCATATAGATGACAGCCGGGCGGCGTTTCCTCCCCCCACCCAGCGATGGACGGCGCATCGCTTTGGCAATGGTGTTCAATACCTGGTCAGTGGTCGGAGTATCGTCAACGACATTCGTGCCAATGACTTTGCCGGTCTCGGACACCGTCAGGATGACATAAGGGCGATAGGGAGCCTGATTGCGGGGCGTGATCCAAGCCCGCATACGACGGACACTGCTCTCCCACACCTCATCTGTCTGACGCAAACGACGTACTCTGGACAGTGGATCTCTTGCCATCAACTTTACCTCACTTTCAGTTTTCAGTTTCCAGTCACAAGTATACCACCACTCGCCAGACAACACAAAGACAGCCTCAGTAGATCCAAAATCGCTCCAAGGGGATCGTCAGATCCCCGCTTTTGGCCTGGATCTGGCGCTTGCCCTGAGCCTGCCGAAGGAATCCAGGCCGAGCAAAGTTGGATCTACCGAGTCTCGAATATTCTGTGCATCCCGACTTGACTCGTCCCAAAACAATGATACAATATTCCCGTTATGGTCATCGAAAAACGAACCTCCATCCACCATCACGAGTTCTTGCCACCCGACCGGGGAGGACGGATCTAGTTCGCCTGAACTGATCCTCAAATATCTAGCCCTCCTGGTCAACCCGGCGAGGGCTTTTTTTTATTTGTTAGGAGCATGCGATGAAGCAACACACCGACATCCGTCTCTCACTGCCCAGTAAGGGCCGCATGGCCCAGGCCGCGCTGGATTTATTGGCCTCCTGTGGCCTGGAGGTAAACAAGCCCAACCCCCGCCAGTACGCCGCCCGCATCCCGGCCCTGCCCGACTTGACCGTCCTCTTCCAGCGGCCCGGCGATATCGTGGTCAGCGTGCGCGATGGCAGCGTGGACTTTGGCATCACCGGAATGGATGTGGTGGCCGAGCGCCGGGGTGACAATGGCGCCGTGCTCGTGCTCCACGACATGCTCAACTTTGGCCACTGCCACCTGGCCCTGGCCGTGCCGGAAGCGTGGGAGACAGTACACACGATGGCCGACCTGGCCACCCGTGCCCTGGCCCACCCGCTCCGAGTGGCAACAAAGTTCCCCTACCTCACTGCCGGCTTTTTAACCCGCCACGATATTCCCTTCACACTCATCCACGCCGAGGGGACGCTGGAAGTTGCCCCAGCCATCGGTTACGCCGACCTTATCGCCGACCTGGTCTCCTCCGGGCAGACATTGCGCGACAACCGGCTGCGCTCCCTGGACGACGGCACCATCATTCACTCCCAGGCCGTTCTGATCGCCAATCGGATCGCTCTTAAAACACGCCCGGAGGTGCTGGCTGTGGCTCGCACGCTGCTCGAGTTCATCGAGGCGCATCTGCGGGCCGTGGATCACGTATCCGTGTTCGCCAACGTGCGTGGCGTTTCGCCCCAGGCCATCGCCCAGCGGATGTTTGCCCAAGAGACCCTCGGCGGGCTCCAGGGACCGACCATCTCGCCGGTGGTCGCCCGGGACGGGAACCCCAACTGGTATGCCGTCCACATCGTCGTGCGCCGGGCGCAACTCTTCCAGGTCGTAGCCGAATTGCGCGCCGTCGGCGGCAGCGGCGTCGTCGTCACACCGGTGACGTACATCTTTGAGGAAGAACCGGCTCGCTACCGGGCGATGATGGAAGCGATTCGGGAGACAAGAAGAGGGGAAGACAAGGAGAGGGGGAGATGATAAAGATTTTTGAGGACGTGAGTGAGGCGCGGGGGACAGTGTTGCGGAGGCGAGATATGATGGCGCTTGACGACGTGCCGGAGCCGGTGCGGGCGGGTATCCGGCGCGTGTTCGGCCAGGAACTGACACCTGATGCAGCCGTGGCCCGCATCCTGGCCGACGTGCGCCAGCGCGGTGACGAGGCACTGCGTGACTGGACGGCTCGGACTGACGGCCTGGTGCTCAACGACCTGGAAGTGCCAGTGGAAACCCTGGCCGCTGCCCACGCCTCCCTCCCCTCCGACCTGGCCGACGCGCTGAACCTGGCCGCCGAGCGCATACGCGCCTTCCACACCCGCCAGCCCATCTCCTCCTGGACGACGACTGAACTGGGCGGGACGCTGGGCCAGCGGGTGAGGCCGCTGGCGCGAGTGGGCGTCTACGTGCCCGGCGGCGGTGCCCCACTGCCCTCGTCGCTGCTGATGACCGTGATCCCAGCCCGCGTGGCCGGCGTGGACGAGATCATCGTCTGTACCCCACCGGGGCGCGAGAGTGGTTACGTGCCCGACGTCACTCTGGCCGCGGCCCACATCGCCGG
>CAYQTW010000337.1:3406-4144 GCA_964420485.1 uncultured Anaerolineales bacterium | reverse complement strand
CTCTTGTTCATTGTATTCCCCACCAATACATGTCCGCCAATTTCTGGTGCTCGTCTCGCAGCCGCACGTAACTCTCGTACCGGTGCCGGCTCACCCGTCCATCCTCCACCGCCTGGATGACCGCGCAGTCCAGCTCGACAGTGTGAGTGCAGTCAGAGAACCGGCAATGGGCCACCAGCGGAGCGATGTCGGGAAAGTAGGCGTCCAACTCCTCCGGGTCCACGTCGAACAGGGCCAGAGCGCGGAGACCGGGGGTGTCGGCCACCCAGCCGCCCATGTCCAGCGGGACGAGTTGCGGCACGACGGTGGTATGGCGGCCTTTGCGGCCCTTGCGGGCGGCCTGGCTCACCTCCCGCACCCGCAGCCCCAGCCCGGGTTGTATCACGTTGAGCAGGCTAGTCTTGCCCGTGCCAGATGGCCCCACGAGCGCCGAGAGTTTCCCCTCCAGTGCATCGCGCAGTTCATCCACCCCTTCACCGGTGATGGCGCTGGTGTAGAGCACCGGGTAGCCGATCTCGTGGTAAATGCCAAAGAGCGATTGTGCCTCCTGGCGGCTCACCAGGTCAATCTTGTTGGCGCACACGATGACGGGGATACGCTGCACCTCGGCGCCCACCAGCAACCGGTCGAGCATCCGCAGGCGGGGCGCGGGTTCCGCGCAGGAAAAAACGAAAACTACCTGGTCGGGATTGGCGACGATGACCTGCTCCCGCTCGGAAAGATAACCGTCCCTGTCCC
>CAYQTW010000337.1:0-3396 GCA_964420485.1 uncultured Anaerolineales bacterium | reverse complement strand
GCGGGTGTCGCGCCCACTGGGAGCCAGCCGCGCCAACGCCCGCTCCCGCTCGGCGATCTCTTCGATCATTCCGCTGCCGTCCTCGATCAGGCTGATGCGCACCCGGTCGCCGATGGCTATCAAATCGGTGTCGCGCCGTTTCTTCTTGAGCCGTCCTCGCACCCGGCAGGTGAAATCGCCACCGTCGGTGTGCACGGTGAAAAAGCCGCTTTGTGCTTTGATGATTAGACCGTCAAGCAAATCAGACATTCAATGATAATTGGGAAATTGGGACATGTGCAGTCAAGAACGCGGATTCCAGAATATCAACGGATCAATACACCGGATTTTGGGACAAACTCTGGGAATTGAGCCTGATCCGTTACTGTCTTGAAATCCGTGTTCTCATCACGGCTCCGGCGTAAGCGTGGGTGTAGGCGTGGGTGGCACGTAGCCCTCCTGCGCCTGGGGCGGCAACGGGGAAAGAGGCAGGCCGTAATATGCCTCTATCACCTGGCGCACCAGCGGCGCGGCCACAGTCGAGCCCTCGCCCACGTTCTCCACGATGGCGGCGATGGCGATCTCGGGGCTGTCGGCCGGGGCGTAGGCGGCGAACCAGGAATGAGGCTCCGTGTCCGGCGTGCCGACCTCGGCCGTGCCGGTCTTGCCGGCGACGGGGATGCTCAGTCCGGCAAAGCGGCGGGTCGCAGTGCCGATAGATTTGGTGGTCACTCCCAGGAGCGCCTCCTGAATGGCTGCCAGGTGCTCTGGGCTGACCGGCAGTGTGCCGACAGCCTGCACCGGCGTCACTTGCTCGGGGATGACGCTGCCGGCCGGGCCAAGACGCTCGATGACGTAGGGACGGTAGAGTGTGCCCCCGTTCGCCACCGCCGCCATCATGCGCGCCACCTGTAGCGGCGTCACCAGCAGGTCGCCCTGCCCGATGGCGATATTGATCGTATCCCCCACCCCCCAGGGCGCGCCGCGGACGTTCACCTTCCACTCCGGGTCGGGCACCAGCCCCGCCTCCTCGAACACCCCTTCCAGCCCGGTCGGCTCGCCAAAGCCAAAGCCGCGCCCGAACCGGGGGAGCACGTCCTGCCCCACCTCGTCGAGTTTCAGCCCCACCTCGTAGAACACAACGTCACACGAGGCGGTGAGCCCATCCTTGAGACTGATGTCGCCGTGCCCATCCTCTTTCCAGCAACCCTTACGCGACGCTGGACCCAGCCCCTCCCAGTAACCGGGGCAGTAGAAGAACGTGTTGTCCGGATCCATTCCCGCCTCCTCCATCGCCGCCGACATGGTGACGATCTTGAAGACGGAGGCGGAGGGATAGTTGCCCTGAGTGGCGCGGTTAAAGAGCGGATTGCGGGGGTCGGCCAGAATCTGGGAGCGGCCCACCGCGCCGGCCGGCCCGACAAAGACGTTGGGATCAAAGCCGGGGCCGCTGGCCAGCGCCCGCACCGCGCCGGTGTGCACGTCGAGCACGACGATGGCCCCTTTGCGGCCGCCCAGGATCCGCTGCACCTGCCTCTGAAAATCGCGGTCAAAGGTGGTATAGATGGCGCGACCGGGCACGAGTGGACGTTTCGCCACCTCGGCCACTATTTCCCCCTCCGGGGTGACGACGGTAAGCACGCCGCCGTGCCGGCCGGCCAGGATTTCCTCCCCCCAGGCCTCTAGCCCAGAAACGCCCACCCACTCGTCGCCCCGGTAGCCCCGATCGTGATAGGCCTCCAACTGCTCGGCCGGCACGGGGGCCACCCAGCCGACGACGTGGGGCGCGACGCCACTCCCCTGGGGGGGATAAGTGCGCCCCGCTTTCTCCTCCCGGTAAATGCCGGGTATGGAGCCCAGTAAGTAGTTATAGTCCACGCTGGTCTCGGCCGAGATGTCGGCGATGGGCACCTCCCAGTCGGCGGGAGCGACGACGTACCGGCCCCGTATCTCGTCTGGGGAGAGGCCCGTAACCAACGCCAGCGCCGTCAGGAGCGCGTTCTCGTCCTCAATTTGGCCGGGGATGACGCCGACGGTAACGATCGTGCCCTCGGTCGCCAGGCCCAATCCGGCCCGGTCGTAGATGTTGGCGCGGAGGGGAGTGGTGTACTCCATCCGAAAATAGTGCCCGCCCGCCAGTTGCGGCCATATCAGCCCCTCGTCCCAGTCCACCCACCACTGCCCCTCACGCAGACTGAGCGGCATGACCGTGTCGGCGGTCAACGTGCCGACCAGGGCTGTATCCAGCGCCAGGCGGAAGGAGACGTAGCCCCGGTCATCCTCCCGCAAGGCAGACTGGAGGCGCGTGGTGACGGTCAGGACGGTGGCGGTGGCCAGCGCTTCCTGGTAGCGCCGGGTGAAACTCTCGGCGTCAATGGCGGCCTGGCTGTCCGGGGAAAGGTAGGTGTACATCGTCGCATAGTCTCCCGCACTCCAGGCATCCAGAAAAGCAGCGGCAGTCGCGTCGGGGGAGGACGGTGGAGGGGTGTTGGTTGGCTGGTGGGTTGGTTGGCTGGTGGGTTGATTGGCTGGTTGGTTTGTTGGTTGGCCGGTCGGGGATTTGCTGCAACCCACCAGCAGAAGCACCACTAGAATTGCGAATTGCGAATTGCGAATTGCAGATTTGAGATTTGGGATTTGGGATTTGGGATTTGTCATCGGTCATTCAGGATGGTTGCGTGAACCGCACAGTGGTGGCCAGTGTGAGCCTGGCAGGTGGCGGGAACGTCACGGGGTGGCTCGATCTGCCAGGCGCGCAGGCAGCGGACGAGATGGCAGAGCGGAAGGCCCACCACGTTGGCGTAGCAACCCTGCAACGCGGCGACGGGATGAAAGCCGGGGTGTTGGATAGCGTAGGCACCGGCCTTGTCCAGGGGATCGCCGCTGGCGACGTAAGCGGCGACCTCAGTATCAGTGTAGGCCCGCATCGTCACCTGGGTTTCGGCCACGCCGGTCAACACGCGCCCGGTGGCGGGATCCAGTAGGGTGACGGCGCTGCAGACGGTATGGGATCGTCCGCGCAGGCGGAGCAGCATCGAGACCGCCTCGGCCGCGTCGCGTGGTTTGCCCAGGATCTCGCCGTCCAGCGCGACGACTGTGTCACAGGCAATGATGACAGATTGTCCGAAACCGGGTTTTTTCCTGAAAACCTGGTTTCTTTCCCCTGCGGCCCGGGCCTTGTCCCGGCTCAGCCGGACGACCAACGTGGTCGGAGATTCATCCCCCTGGGGAATCTCGTCCACGTTTGCCACGGTCACATCGAACGGCAGTCCCAGCAGCGCCAACAATTCGCGGCGGCGGGGGGAAGCGGAAGCCAAAAGTAAATTTGTCATCTTTTCAAGTCTTGACAGAAGCAATGAACATAGCCTGTCATTCTGAGCCGGAGCGCAGCGGAGGCGAAGAATCTCGACTTGGACA
>CAYQTW010000336.1:0-4145 GCA_964420485.1 uncultured Anaerolineales bacterium | reverse complement strand
CGTATATTGGAGGTGATCACACGAGATGAGCACTGTGCAGCAAATAAAACGTGAACAACGTGTGAAACAGAGGCGGGTACACAGGCGATGGGATACTTTTACAGACTGGGCACGTGCTAAGGCAGGGGGCATTCTGACGCCCATCGCCCGTGTTATGGGCCGGCTGGGTGTTCATCCCAATACCGTCACCCTCGTCGGTTTTCTGCTTCAGATGGGCGTAGGAGTGGTGTTTGGCTTGGGCTATCTGGAGCTCGGCGGCTGGCTGTTGTTGATTGTTGCGCCGGTGGATGCGCTTGATGGGGCTTTGGCGCGAGCCCTCGGACAAAAGAGCCGCTTTGGTGCATTCCTTGATTCGACCCTTGACCGACTGTCGGACGCAGCCTTGATCCTGGGGCTCACCGCGCACTACCTGTACCAGGGGGCGCATCTGGAGATTGCCCTGCTTCTCATCGCGCTGGTGGCTGCGCAGATGGTCAGTTACATACGCGCGCGGGCCGAAGCGGAGGGCTTTCCCTGCAAAGTCGGGTTGCTGACCCGCCTGGAGCGGATCGTTCTCATCGCTGTGCTGTCGGCGCTGGGCCTGCCCATCGTGATGATATGGGCACTGGCAATACTCTCCGTGTTCACGATGGTTCAACGTCTCCTGTACGTCTATGCGGTCTCTCGGCGGGAGGGAACGGGCAGTTAGGTCAGAACAGCCGGAAGGAAAATCATAAAATTGCCGGGCGGAGGTATCGCCCGGCGTTTTGTCGTTAAATGCGTCTCAATGTGGGTGCCCGCGCCGATTGTCAGGATAGCCTAATGTTGGTATAATAATATTGGAAGAATCTGTTGCTGTCCTGCAATTCGTTGTTCTGACATGATTGACTTGATCGACCTGACCAAGCAGTTTGGTGACTTTACCGCCGTAGACCGGGTGACGCTCTCGGTGGCGCCGGGCGAAATCCTGGCGCTGCTGGGCCCCAACGGGGCCGGCAAGACGACGACGGTGCGTATGCTGGCAGCGATCCTGTGCCCGACGATGGGACGTGCGCTCGTCGCCGGGTACAGCGTGACCGAGCACGCGCGGGAGGTTCGGCGGCGTGTCGGGCTGTTGACCGAACAACCGGGGCTCTACCTGCGTATGCGGGGCGCGGACTATTTGGATTTTTTTGGCCGTCTGATGGGGCTGGATGCCGATCAACGCGAGCGCCGGGCCAAGGAATTACTGGCTCGTTTTGGGATGTCCGAAGCGTGGAATCGGCGCATGGGGACATACTCGAAGGGCATGCGGCAAAAGATGGCCCTGGCGCGCGCAATGTTGCACGACCCGTCTGTCCTATTGCTGGATGAGCCGACCTCGGCGATGGACCCTCACAGCGCCAAATTGGTCCGTGACGCCATTCTCGGTCTGCGCCACCACCAGCGCGCGATTGTCTTATGCACCCACAATCTGGCGGAAGCAGAGGCTCTGGCCGATCGCATTGCCATCATCCGGCGTGGGCGCATCGTCGCGCTGGGAACACCGGCGGATCTAAAGGCGCGTCTGCTCGGCCCGCCGCTGATAGAACTGCGTCTGTCCCATTCGACCGATGGTGTCGGGAAACTTGTCTCAGACTTGGTCGAGATTGAGATAGAGGGAGAAAATTGGTTGCGCTATTACACTGCCAATCCGCAGGAGACCAATCCCCTTTTGCTCCAGACGTTGGCGGCGCATGAGGTGGGGGTCGTCACCTTGAGTGAGGTGCCGCGCAGCCTGGAGGATGTCTATCTGCGGGTGGTGGAGGAGTGAGATGGTAGCGATAGCGGAGCATAGGCGCACGCTAACGGACGAGTCGCTTCGTTTGGTGCTCACGTTGATCGGGCGCGAGGTGCGGGATACACTGCGGGACTGGCGGATCGTAGTGCCTATCGTGGTCTTGACGCTTCTCTTTCCCGCGCTGATGAGTTTCGTGGCCGATATGACACTAAACTGGGTCGCCAAATACGGCGCGCCGATCGTTGGTGAGCGCATGCTTCCTTTCATGCTGATGGTAGTTGGCTTTTTCCCCATCTCGTTCTCGCTGGTGATCGCGCTGGAGACTTTTGTGGGGGAAAAGGAGCGCAGAAGCCTCGAACCGCTCCTGGCAACCCCCTTGACGGATGCGCAACTCTACCTGGGCAAGACACTGGCGGCGATGCTCCCGCCCTTGTTGGCGTCCTATCTGGGTATCACCGTCTACCTGGTCGGGTTGTACTGGAGCGAGGGCTGGACGCCACCATCGATTCTGCTGGTACTGATTATCTCGCTGACGACGATGGAGGCGCTGGTGATGGTCTCTGGCGCGGTGGTGGTCTCCAGTCAGACGACGAGTGTGCGGGCGGCCAACCTGTTGGCCAGTTTTATCATCATTCCAATGGCGCTCCTGCTACAGGGTGAGGCCATCATAATGTTCTGGGCCAACTATGATGTGCTGTGGTGGATCGTGCTTTTCCTGGTGGTCGTGGACGTCATCCTGGTACGGATGGGCATTCGTATCTTTAACCGTGAAGAGTTGCTGGGTCACGAGATTGACGAGTTGAACGTGGCCTCTCTCTGGCGCAAATTCCGCGGATACCTGCGCTGGGAACCCTGGTTCCTGGGACTGGATCTGCAAGAGAGGCCGGCCTGGTTGCGCTGGCTGGGGACGGTCGGCGGGCTCTATGGGCGCGATATTCCGGCTATCCTGCGCCGCTCGCGGCTGGCTATAGCGACGGTTGTGGTCGGCTTGCTGTTTTCGGCCTACATCGGCTACGCCTTTGCCGCCCGCTACCAACTCCCGCCCGAGATATTACAATTGGAGAATCTCTCGGCTGAGACGTTCGCCGAATTGCCGGCCGTAGACTGGCTCCCAGCCTTTACGGTTTGGGGAGTATTAACCAACAACATGCGGTCGCTAATATTGGCGACACTGCTGGCGACATTCTCCTTCGGTACGTTGGCTGTACCATTGTTGATGGCCCCACTGTCAATCGTGTTCTTCTTCGTCGCCCAGGCCGCGCGTCTGGGATATAATCCGGCGCTATTCTTTGCCACCTTTGTGCTGCCTCACGGAATACTAGAGTTACCTGCTGCGACCATTGCGACAGCCCTGGCCGTGCGCCTGGGGGCGGCTTTTACGTCACCCTCACGCGGGATGACGGTGGGCGATGCGTGGCTGCGGGCGTTGGCCGGTTGTATCAAAGTTTTCATCGCCCTCGTCTTACCGCTATTGGCGTTGGCGGCCGCCATTGAGGTCTATGTGACACCGGCGATTGTGATGTGGGCTTATGGAGGGTAAGAGACTATGGCCAGAGTCATCACTTTAGGAACTGCGGCAGCGATACCAAGCGAGGAGCATGCCAATACTTACCTGGCAGTCGAGGGTGAAGGGGGCTTTTACCTGATTGATTGTGGGGACAGTCCCCTCGTGCGGATTCGGCGCGTGGGGCTGGCGCCCGAACATTTGCGTGGGTTGATCATTACCCACTTTCACCCCGATCATGTTTTCGGCGTCCCCATACTGCTGATGGACACCTGGATTTTGGGACGCACCGATCCTCTGCCCGTCTATGGCCTGCCAGATGTGATAGAGCGATTCGAGGCCATGATGACTCTGTTTCGTTGGCAGGAATGGCCCGAACTCTTCCCTGTACCCTGCCGACCCATCCCCGAAGAGGTGGGGGCGCTGGTGCTGGAAGACGACGAGTTTCGCATCACTAGTGCGCCGGTAAAGCACCTGGTGCCTACTATGGGCCTGCGGATAGAGAACAAGCGCAGCGGCAGAGTGGTGGCTTACTCTTGCGATACCTCGCCCTGCGATGCGGTCGTCACACTGGCGCAGGACGCCGACATTCTGATCCACGAGGCGGCCAAAGGCACGCTGGGTCATTCGAGCGCGGCCCAGGCAGGAGAGATCGCCCGCCGGGCCGGCGCTGCCCGCCTGGTGCTGATCCACTACCGGCCCGCCCCTTGGAAGTACGACCGCTGGCTCGAGGAAGCCGCTGCCGCCTTTGGCAGGCCGGTCGAATTGGCGCAGGATTTCGGAGAGTACGTTTTTTGATTCTGATGCCTGCCTCTTGCACTCCTACTCCTCTTTTGGCCCAAGGTTGTTCAATTCTAAATGAAAGGAACCACCTATCCGCTTATCCGCTGCCTATCCGTTGCA
>CAYQTW010000335.1:0-4150 GCA_964420485.1 uncultured Anaerolineales bacterium | reverse complement strand
GGATGGGAGAAACCCAGGACGCTGTGGCTGCCGAGAAAACCAGGCTGGACGAAGCCACAGCCACCTTGCCCGATGCTCTCCGTGAGGATGTCAGCAAGGTGCAACTGTCGGATATGGACCTGGACCTGCTCCAAAGACCTATGCAGGCCCTGTTGCCCCGCATCGAAACGTTGATCGAGTATCGCGAGCAATTGGCCGCACGCGTCAACTCGAAACTTGATGCTAATGCCGATGCGCTGCACACGTTGGATGACTATCGGTCAAACCAGGCTGGCAGCGACAAGCGCTTATGGACGCTGAAAACCCCGACGAAACTCAAGGCCATCACAGGCCATCTCACCAAGTGGCGTAACTTGGTTGCCCTTTGGGAGATTACGGCCACAGTCCAACACCTCGAAAAGCAGAGGAAAGATCTCCCCACGGAGATCCAGGCCGTCAACAGGGTCAAAGAGCTTCAAAATCAACAGCACGATGTTGGTATGTCTCTCGTCCGATCTCACTGGCTTGAGCAGGTCAAGGCTCTAGACACGGCCACGATCCAGCAGGCGCGATACTACGTGTCGGCCGTCGAGCAACTGGCGGGGGAGTACGATTCTGCCCAGTACCGGGAGCTCAAATCCGCCGAGGAGGCTTACTTTCCCGCAGCACTCAAAGTGTTCCCGATCTGGGCCACCACAAACCTATCCACCAAGACCAATCTTCCGTTGACGCCAGAACTGTTTGACATCCTCGTGATCGACGAGGCTTCCCAATGCGACGTTCCCTCCGCTCTCCCGCTCCTCTACCGCGCCAGACGGGTCATGATCATCGGCGATCGCAACCAGCTTCGGCACGTTGCCACGCTGCACCAGGATTCAGATCTGGACGCCTCTGCCAAATTCGGCGTTGCTTCCGGTGCCTTCCTGTACAACACCCATTCCCTATTTGACATCGCCCATCGAAGTGTGGGCACGCGTCCGGGACACATAATGCTCAAGGAACATTACCGATCAGATGCACAGATCATCACGTTCTCGAATGAAGAGTTTTACGACAACCAACTGGTACTCCGCACGGACTTGCAGCGCCGCGGCGTGCCTCGAGATTTCATAGACACCGGCTGCGGTGCGTTTTGGGTGCACGTGGATGGCACAGCCGAACGTCCTCCGGGTGGCAGCGCGTTCAACCGGGCTGAATTAGAGACACTTCAGAACCTGGCCCCCGCCCTGTTGGAGAGCTTGCGTCAATATGAAACCGATGATTACCATTTCAGTTTGGGTATCGTGACGCCATACCGGGAACAAGCAAACCGGATCAGCAATTGGCTCTCACGGGGATTTGGGAGGGACCACGGAATCCAGGTGGGAACCGCCCATACCTTCCAGGGTAACGAACATGACGTGATGATCTTCTCATCCGTTCTCGCGCCGGGATTGTCAGAGGGAAGCCTGAACTGGCTGAATCGCACCGAGAACCTGCTTAACGTTGCGATCACGCGGGCGCGTCTGCTAATGATCGTACTTGGCAATTGGGATTACTGCCATACACTGCCGCCCTCTAACAAATACCGCCGACTGGCGGACTATATCGGAATCCGCCTGGGGCGAATGGTGCGCCAGGCCAACCGGCTGCCCATCCTCGGCGGTGAACCCTTTGACATCGTGGGGACGCGGATCAATCCCCTTATGAGTGAACATAACCGAATCACACTGCGCCGGTTCATCGCCTTCTGCCACGATTTTGTGTGGTGGGCCGATCCATACTTCAACAACGCGGTATTCGATCTGTTTCTAGACGTATTTCAGGATCCTGATGTCAAAATCCGTGACGTCAGGCTGTTGACCTTACCTGAGCGAGCCCAGGCCAGCGGCGGCAAGAAACCCGCGATTGATTTGGAGAAAGCCGCATCAGTGCAGAACGATTTGGGCCGGCGCGGCATTCGGTTCGAGTTCCGGTTCTTGAAAAAGAAGGACTTGCCTCATGATCGCTTCCTATACAGCCGTGGTCAGGCCATCAACATGCCACCTTTTGGCGCTGCGTACGGTCAGCATAAGCGCGTGAGCGAATACACGCGCTCGAAAACCGACGCCGCGTTCTTTGAGGAACATTGGGAAAAGGCCTCACCAATCTTGGGTGATCGATGAACACGATACATTGGAGGGAAAAATGACCACCCACCTCTCCGTTCGTCTCGCCTGGCACGATAATGGCTGGAACGGCCGCATCTGCCGCGACCCCAAGTCCAATACCTACTGCGTCGGCCAATACTCTTACCAGCGCGACACAATCGTCCGTGACCGCGACCTGTCCTGGGAGCAGCCCCACGCCGGGCAACCCTGCTCCCAACTTCACCACATTCCTCCCTGCATTCACAGCATCAACGCCTTTGGCCCAGACGAACTCCAGGCCTACGCGCCGCCCCCATCCTGGTTTCGGGATGGCACCCAGGTCAAGACCTGGAGATTGCCTCCTTACACTGTCGCCACCTGGCCCTACGAGGAGATGTACAAGGATGGAGTGCTCAACCCCAAGGGCGCCTCTCACAAGTACAACGCCGCTGCACGGCGCAAGGCGGCCAATGAATTCTTTGACCAGATTGACAAAGACCGTAGTCTCGTCTTTTACTATGCCAACTACAGCAACCCCTTTAGCGAAAACGACCAGCACTTTTACGTCATTGTCGGCGCCAGTCGCGTCCGGGCTGTTGGCGAGGAGATGGCCTGGATCGGCCAATCCTCCAAGATGGAAGAGGGCTACGGTCCCAACGTCTGGGTACGAGATATTACCTCTCGCTACCCCGACCAGGGCCTGCGCCTGCCCTACCACGCCTATATGGACAACCCCGATGTGCTGGAGCGCATCCTCTTTGTGCCTGAGAACTCGCGCAATTTCAAGTACGCCACCCGCCACATCTCCGACGATGGGGCGCTGGGGCTGGTCGAGCGGTTGAGCGAGATCGTCGGCGTGCTGCAAGAGATCGGCGACGAAAGCGAAAACTGGCAGGCCCGTCAAAACTGGTTGGCCTCAGTGATGGCTGAATTATGGAAGAACCGTGGCCTCTACCCTGGCATCCTCCACGTGCTGGATTACCTCAAGTTCGGCGAGGCCATCCCCTACGCCATAAAGCAGATTCCCGTCCGAGGCGAGCGGGACGTTCAAGATGAACTCTTTGCCTTTCTCCAGGGGGACGTGGACGGTGTCTCGGGACTGTCGCTAGAGCGCAAGCGTGTTAAGAAAATCCGCAAAAAGTGGCGCTACCTGGAACCCGACCAACAGGCGCTCCTGCGTGACGTACTACCCCGCTTTGACCTGCAAACCGACCAGATCCGTCGCATCCTCGAAAAACCAGAAAGCGTCAGTATCTATGCCAGCCACGCCGAGGTAGCTGAGAACCCATACGTTCTGTGTGAACAGTACATAGGTGACGGGCCTGACGATCAAATCGCCTTTAGCCAGATCGACCACGGAATGTTCCCCTCGCCCGATTTGGGTGCAGAGCCGGAACTGGACCCCGACGATTGGGAGCGGTTGCGCGCCTTGTGTGTCGAGCAACTCCAGCGTGCCAACCAGCATACCTTCCTCCCCGCCGATCAAGTCCTCCACGGCCTCAACCACAAACTCAGCTTCTTGCCTGAGTGGAAGCGTGCCCAGTTCACTCTGCGCCACCTGGAGGTGGAAGATGATGAGTTGAGCGGTGCGCTCACCTACCGTCGTTCCGGTGACCAACTCTACCTCTACCGCAAATCGGCCTTCGAGGACGAGCGTCAGGTCGAAACAGTCCTGCGCCAATTGGCTGCACGGCCAGATATCCAACTCCGCTTCCCTGTCACCGAAAAACACTGGAAGGGATACCTCTACGATTCTGGTAGCGAACTGGCCCAATCTCACCCTGACGAGTATGAACGAGCTATCACTGACCAGATCGCGGTCTGCCAGCAGGTCTTCCACCGTCCTCTCAGCGTCATCTGCGGCACGGCGGGTACCGGCAAGACCACCGTCGTCAAGGCCATCATCCAGGCCGTCGAAAAAGCCCACGGAAGAGGCACATCGTTCCAACTCCTCGCCCCCACCGGCAAGGCCGCCGACCGTCTGCGCGAACTCACAGGCAAAGATGCCAGAACCATTCACTCGTTTCTGGCCCAGCGCGGCTGGCTCAACGACAACTTCACCT
>CAYQTW010000334.1:0-4156 GCA_964420485.1 uncultured Anaerolineales bacterium | reverse complement strand
GTGTGGGACAGGTCATCGTCGGGCTGGCGGGGATCGGGGTGGGGAGGCTGATAGGGCAAATCCTGACCAGCAGATCTTTCCCATCCAACTATGCGCTGATTTTCACACTGACGGGCTTGGTACTTGTGCCCTCGGTGGCCGCGCTGGTGCTGGTACGAGAACCGCCACAGGAAAAGGCGAACCCCCAGGCGCACAGTCGGATGAAGGGTGGTTGGCTGTCACTCCTGGCCGCCGACCCTGCTTTCCGCCGCTTGATGGTCTGTCGTGTCCTGATCGGCATGATGGAATTGGCTACCTCCTTCTACGTGGTGCATGCGTCCGATGTGTTGCATCTGCCTCAGAGTATCATTGGCAAATTTGTCACCGCCCAGACATTGGCCGGGGTGATCGCCAGCATCGTGATGGGCTTGGTCAGTGAGCGCTGGGGATCGCGGTACGTGATTCGCATCGGCAGCGCGGCGGCCATGCTGGCGCCGCTTTTTGCATTAGCGGCGCACCTGGCGGGCAGCGGCTGGCTGGTGCAGGCGTATCCTTTCGTCTACGTGATGCTGGGAGTCGTGGGCAGCGCGTGGATGATGGGCTTTTTCAACTATCTGCTAGAGGCCGCGCCGGAGGGGATGCGCCCGGCCTACGTCGGCCTGAGCAACACCATCATGGGGATACCGACGCTGGCGCCGATAGTAGGTGGATGGCTGCTGGGGGCAACTTCGTACACCGTGCTCTTTGGCGTGACGGCGGTGATCGTGGCGGTCGGATTCCTGTTCACCCTGAGCCTAAAGCCGCCCCGGCGGGTCGTGCTGGTGGAGGAGCAACCGTGAGCAGGCGGCGAGACGATGGTAGAGGCACGGCCTCCGCGCCCCTACGTACCGTGTTTCTCGTTGCGCTGATCGTCGCCACCGGCGTGGCGCTGTGGTACTGGCACGAGCCGCTGTGGACCATTTTCAGCGACCAGGAGCGTATACGGGAGTGGATAGCGGGCTTTGGCCCCTGGGCTCCGCTGGTCAGTATCACGCTCAACGTGGCGCAGGTGTTGCTGGCGCCACTGCCGGGCCAGTTCGTGGGACTGGTGAACGGTTACCTGTACGGTGTGTGGCTGGGTCTTTTCTACAGCATGGTGGGGCTGGCGCTGGGAACGGCACTGGCGATGGTTTTGGCCCGCCGGTTCGGGCGACCACTAGTCGAGCGGTTGGTGAACCCGGAAAAGTTGGCGCACTGGGACCAGATCGCCGGCCGCCGGGGGCCTGTGTTCTTTTTCCTCGTCTTTTTATTCCCCTTTGTCCCCGACGACATTGCCTGTTTTTTGATCGGGCTCAGCCTGCTTGCGATCCCGCGTATGGTCGTGCTGGCTACGATGGGGCGGCTGCCGGGCGTACTCGTCTCCTGCTGGATGGGAGCCTACGCGACAGAGTTGCCGTGGTGGGCGTGGATTCCGTTGGGCGGCGGGGCGGCCGGGTTGGCCTGGGTCTTTTGGCGCTATCAGGCCCGGCTGGAGGGCCTGGTAGTGCGCCTCATCCAGCGATTGACAGGACGGCATAGATCAGAGACAGCAGGTAGGCAATGTGGGACGTAGGAGACGATCGTACTTGACACTCGGATAAAGCGTGATAAGATTTAATTGTTGAATTTTAGCCTACCGGTGGAGAGTGACTCGATGGAAGAAGGCAATTTCGAGATTGACTTGGTCACGCCGGGTATGTGCCGTCCGACAATCTGGAAGAGCGCAGAACAGGAGAGAGTCGATCTATGATGCCACTTTCACTTTCTCATTCAGCAACTGCGGGAGGAACAGGACAATCTGGAACATGTCATCCGAGCCGCCTATCGCTCAATCGCTGGGGCAAAGCGTCACTCTGGAGACCAGGACATATACATTGCCTCGGCTGCTCTGAACTTGGGGTTTCTACAGCGGCGTCGAGAAAGTGTTTCTCTCTATCGCCGAGCGGGTAGATAATTCCATACCTGTAGGGTCACGCTGGCACACTGATTTGCTCAACCAGATGACTTTTGACTTGCCCAGCATCCGTCCACCGGCGTTATCCCGGGCGACAAGGAATGTGCTACACGAGTACCGCTCCTTTCGCCGCCTGGTGCGCAACGTATACACGTATAACTTGGATCCGGAAAAAGTGGCGGCACCGGTGGACCACATCTCCCCGACGTATGGGCGGCGGTGAAGGAGGATCTCGGGCGTTTCCTGACTTTTTTGGACGCCGTCGCACAGGCAGAGGTGGAGGAGGAGTAAAGAGAGATATGCACATAGGAGTCAGAATCCATTCTACAGCGGAGGTCTCTGAGCAGGCACAGATCGGCGAGGGTACCTCGATCTGGCACCAGGCGCAGGTGCGGAGTGGGGCGCGGATCGGGCGCAACTGCATCCTGGGCAAAGGAGCATACGTTGACGCCGGCGTCATTCTAGGAGACAATGTCAAAGTCCAGAATTACGTCTCCATCTATCACGGCATCACCATTGAGGACGGGGTCTTTTGTGGCCCGCATTGTGTTTTCACCAATGACAAGCGTCCTCGTGCCATCAATGCCGACGGGTCGCTCAAGGCCGCTGACGACTGGGAGGTGTCTCCGACGTTGGTCAAGCGGGGCGCGTCCATCGGCGCCAACGCGGTCATCGTCTGCGGCGTGACCGTCGGAAAGTGGGCAATGATCGGCTCCGGCGCGGTCGTTACGCGCGACGTGCCCGACTATGGGTTGGTGTGGGGCAATCCGGCGCGTCTGCACGGCTTCGTCTGCCCGTGCGGACACCGCTTGGGAGAGGGGGACGGGGAGACGACAAGGTTGCAGTGTCCAGGGTGTGGTACCTGGATTGATGTACGGAAAGCAGACTTGGAGGAGGCAAAATGATACCAATCGCAAGACCACAGATCGGTGAAGCAGAGAAAAAGGCCGTCCTTGAGGTGCTGGACTCGGGGATGCTGGTGCAGGGGCCGCGGGTGAAGAGGCTGGAGGAGCGATTCGCGGAGGTGTGCGGGACGTGCTACGCCATCGCCACATCGTCGGGCACGACGGCGCTGCACATCGCGCTCCTGGCTCACGACATTGGCCCCGGCGACGAAGTGATCACGACGCCGTTCACGTTCATATCCACGGTCAACGCCATCCTGTTCGTGGGCGCAAAGCCGGTCTTTGTGGACGTTGAGGAGGAGACGTTCAACATCAACCCGGCGCTGATCGAGGCAGCGGTCACTCCCCGCACGCGGGCTATCATGCCGGTGCATCTCTACGGCTATCCCTGCGATATGGACGCGGTGATAGAGATCGCCCGGCGGCACGATCTGGTGGTGATCGAGGACGCGGCACAGGCAGTCAGCGCGACGTACAAGGGCCGGCCGACGGGGAGTTTCGGCACTGGCTGTTTCAGTCTCTATGCGACAAAGAATATAATGTCCGGCGAGGGCGGGATGATCACCACCGACGACGAAACGCTGGCCGAACGCTGCCGTTTGCTGCGCAGTCACGGTATGCGGCGACGTTACTATTACGAATTCCTGGGCTACAACTTTCGCATGAGCGACTTGCACGCGGCCATCGGTCTGGCCCAGATGGACCGGCTGGAAGAGTTCACCGCCAAACGTCGGGCAAACGCGGCTTACCTCTCCGCGCATATCGAGAGCGTGGTCACGCCCCGAGTGCGCGAGGGGTACGGGCACGTGTGGCACCAGTACACGGTGCGGGTAGACGGCGGGCGGGACCGTGACGCGGCGGTGCGTCAATTGAACGAGGCCAGCGTGGGCACGGGTATCTTTTATCCGGTGCCGGCTCACCAACACGCCTACGTGCGCGACGTGGTGGGCGATGTGAGCCTGCCGGTGACGGAGCGCCTGGCCGGAGAGGTGATTTCGCTGCCGGTTCATCCGGGGCTGAGCCAGGTGGAACTGGAGACGATTGTAGCGGAGGTGAACAATGTATGATCGAGTTGCGGTTTCCCGTCAACCGGAGGTGATGAATACGTTACAGGCGGGTGTGACTTTGACGATGGAGGAGGTTCAGACGCTTGTCTTTCGACTGCCGCCTCTGGAGTTTATCTGGTTGGCGGATAGGATGACAGAGCAGGCCGAGACATTCGAGATGATGTGCCTGGCCGAGACAGGGTTTGCCGAATGGAACGAGCCTGGTGAGGACATCTATGACCACCTTGCAGATG
>CAYQTW010000333.1:0-4163 GCA_964420485.1 uncultured Anaerolineales bacterium | reverse complement strand
GGTAAGCCTTGTAGACTACCGCCATCCCGCCCCGGCCAATCTCGGCCTGAATGATATAGTTGCCCAGTTGTCTGCAGATTAGCGTTTCCATCAATCCACCCTCACGGTATCCGGCTTAGCAGCGGCCAGGCCAGGTTGATCGGGCGCAATCCCCCGATGCGCCCCAGTGTGTGCGCCTCGGCACTGACAAAGGTAGGGACACCGATCAGTTCCCCCGCTTCGTTGATCGTCACCCCGCCCGAGTTACCAGGGCTGATCTCGGCATCGGTCTTGATCCACCCGCGCTCGTGCCCCAGGCCATCATCGTGAAAGCCCGCCACCGTACCTCGGGTGAGCGTCACCGTCGCGCCGCCTACGTCAGGGAAGCCCAGAATGGTGATTGCATCCCCGATACGGAGTACATCCGAATCCCCAATCGGTATGGCCGGCAAGTTGAGTGAGGCCGGCAACTGCCTGCCATCCTCCCGCGAGACGACCCGCAGCAGAGCCAGGTCTAAATCGGCGTCCCAATCCACGATCTCGGCCAGGTAGGTAGCCTGCGGTGGCTCGTTCTGATCCGTGGTGTTGACGGAGATGACCAGGGTGTCTCCACCCTCGACCACGTGAAAGTTGGTGAGAATATAACCGTCTGGGCCCACCAGACTGCCCGACCCGCCGTTCATCTCATCCCCGAAGGCATCTAGGGCAATGATCAGCACCGTCGCCAGGCGGGCGCGCTCGACAAGTTCCTGCTCTGCCGGCGGTGACGTAGGCTGGGAGATAGCAGGCAAAGTGATCGTCGGCTCTGGGGCCAGGATTGGCCATGGCCCGCCGAGGAGCAAGGCTCCCACGATGAGCGCCAGTCCCACGCCAGCGATCAAGATCAATGGTAGGAGCGGCGATGGGCGGGAAACCGGTGCCGCGCCCGGGACAGCCGTGAGTTGTAGCGTCGTGTGTCCCACCCGCACCCGGTCGCCCGGCTGCAATGCTTGAGGCCCACTAATCCGCACCTCATTGACAAACGTACCATTCTTACTCCCTAGATCCTGAACATAGACCTGTGTCCCTTGCATCCATACCCGGGCGTGATGGCGCGACATCTCCCCATCGGCCAGAACAACCTCGTTTCCCGGCTCCCGACCGATGCGCAGGCCACGAGGGCCGACCGGATATTGCTTCCCCGCTGCGATGAGTACGAAAGCCATCTCGAGGATACCTCTCACGGCCTGGACCCCGACGCCGGCGTGTCGGTCGGCTGAGGCGACTGTCTCGTTCCAGGAAATGGTTGGAACCAGAACATCCACTCGGATGAGGTGGTCACCGTCTGCCCACCCTGCACCATTGAGACCGTCCAGCGCCACTCACCGAATCGCTCAGCGGGTAGATCCGTGATCCAGTTCTGGGTCATCAGCAATTCACTCTGGACCGTGTAGGCACTCTCCAGGTGGTAGGCTGTGACCTGATACGCCTGGCCCGCACTCAGCGAGCCACTCCATTCGAAAGTGATAGGATTGCTATACTCTCCTCCTTGAGCCGGCACCATCAGTTCCGGCTGTGCAGCCTGAGGGACCGCCGTGTCTGCCGGGGGCTGGGTCGGCACGCGCGTCGGCGTCCCGACGGGAGTGTGGGTGGGCTGGCCTGTCGCTGTGGCCACAGACGATGGCTCCTCCGTGGCAGGAACCGTCGCCGTTGCTATCGACGTCGCTGTCGGCGGCACAGTCGCCCCTCCGATTGCCCGGAGCATCAGAGCGATGAGAATCACCAGGACGATACCACCCGCGACGGCGATGGGAACGACAGGCAGGGCCGCCTGGGCCGGAGCAGCCGCTTCCACCGCAAGGGGCGGGGCCGCACCTGTCGCGACCTCGAAGACAGTATAACCGACGCGCACCCGGTCACCTGCCTGCAAGACCCTCGGTGCGGTAATGCGCTCATCGTTGACCCAGGTGCTGTTGGCGCTGTTCTCGTCCCGGATGTAGAGTTGATCGTCCTGGGCCCACAGCGTGGCGTGATCGCAGGATACCTTCTCGTCGTTCAGCACGACGTCGTTCTCTGATATGCGGCCAATGCGCAGGCTCCCCGGTGGTACGGGGTATTCCTGGCCAGTCTGAGTATCTCGCAGTATGAATAGTAATTGCTGTGACACCTTTTCCCTCCTCTCCTCACTCACTGATGGTCAAGGCCCCAACCGCTGCGGGTCTTCGTCGTGGGCCAACTGGCCGGCGAGCACTTTGACCGCAACGTGGCGGTTGAGCGACTCCTGGTAGGCGCGGTAGACCGCGGCCATCCCCCCGCGGCCGACCTCGGCCTGGATTTCGTATTTGCCCAACTGTGTGCCGATCAGATCGTTAGTCATCGTATCTACTCGTTGTTCAGGTCTGCATCTATTGCACTCATCATTGCGCCCTTGGGCTCGTTTGTTCTCAAAAACGATGTGTGATATAATAACCTTCGGTACTGACTGACTTTCCTGGGAAGGAGTCACTCATGGTAACGGTGAAGATCTCAGATCAATTTGCCCTCCATATCCCGGCGACCCTGTCCACCCAACTCGCTCTGGTTGATGGTGACCGGGTTGAACTTACACGTTGGAGGAACCTTGTAGTCTTGCAAAAAGTGCGAAAAGCATCACACCCGAGACCATTGCGAGATCTGGCGGGGTTGGTGAAATCATCGCAACCCAGAGCCTCAGTTGATGTAGCCCAGTATATGACCCAAAGAGGATACGAGTATCTCTATGAAGACCAGGATTCGTAGCTTCACCGCTCCCCTGCCCTATGTTCTATACTGGGATGCGAACTTTGTTGTCAACTTTGCTTACGAAGCAGCGCGATACTTTTTGGAGTGTGCCGACTTTCTGACCCGTCTGGACGAATCTCAGACAACTTCGTACGTCTCCACGCTGACGATGGACGAAGCCTGCTTTGTCCTTCTCCGTCTCAAAGTAGAAGAGGATCACAAGCCGGCCAGGTTCTGGGATGTGTACAACGCGGATCCCAGTGTGATCGAACACTACGTGGACGAGTTGCAGGATTTGACCGAAGGCATCTACACTCACCCCCGTATCAGACTGGTTGGCACAGAGCCCTCCTTTGCTCTGGAAGCCCTGGCACATATGCGGGCCTTCCACTTCTTGCCCAGGGATGCCTACCATTTGGCGACAATGTTCCACTACGGCATTGATAGCATCATCACCCTGGATGCTGACTTTCTGGCTGTTCCAGAGATCAACATCTACACTTGTGTCCCGGCCATTCTGGAGCAGGCGTGACCAGGCCTCACCTTTCGACCTCGCGCCAGGGATGGCTTCACTTCTTCGCACGTTCTTCCCTCGCTTGCTTTTTTCCCTTCCCTCGCATCACCGTGCACCGCTTCCCTGCTACTCCACTCACCGTCCCTCCTGTCCCCTCATCCCTCGCACCCCTCCGCACGCCGAACCGCACAGAGACCGCGCGCCCTCCCACAGTCGCACCGTGCCGTCCCCACTCGAACCGCTGAGTATGCCGAACCGCGCTAATCCCGCAGCCCTCCCACAGCTGTACTGTACCGTCCTGCGACGCTGAGGCCAGGTCGACGTTGTCTCCGATTTCATCGTGCCGTTTCTATACCTCTACCGGTACACCCCCCGCAGGTGATACGGTTGCGTGCTGCTGGTCCCGCTGGCGTTGCTTACGTGGATATAGTACCGGCCGGGTTGCAAGGCGCCGGTCAGGATGTGCTCACCGGCGTTGCCAAGTTCGCCAGAGTGAGCCACCATACCCAGGCTGGCATCACGCAGGGTCAGATCATAGTTGTGACCGGCCGCGATGTTCGTCAGCCAGAGTTCGACGGTGTGCGCGGCGGGCAGGTCGAAGTAGAAATAGTCTTTGGGGTCGGCCGCGCTGGGAAAGACGCCGTAGTAGGTCAGGCCGGACACAATAGGGCCGTTGGCCTGCGTCAGGGGAGCGTCGTTCGGCTCTGCCTCCCAGAGCACATCCACCGACTGCGCGTTGGACCAGTCACTATCCCCTCCACCGTTGCGCGCCTTGACGCGATAGTAGTAGCGGGCTGCGCCTCGGCCGCTGACGTCATAAGATGTGCTTGGACCAGTATAGATGTCGCCCCCGTCGCCAAAGTCGCTGTGCTTGGCTTCTTGAAGCACATAGGACATCGCCAGATCGCTGGGGCTCCAACGGATGGTGTAG
>CAYQTW010000332.1:1174-4187 GCA_964420485.1 uncultured Anaerolineales bacterium | reverse complement strand
CTTCACTGCGTTTCGCTCAGAATGACACCCCCAAATATTGAAAAGATACGCAAAAACCAACCTACGAGGAGCAGTTGAGAATTGAAAATGGAAAGTGTGCAAGAAATCAACGCGCGGGTTCAACAAGAGAGCGTCTTCGTTCAAGACCTGCTCAACGAGGTGCGCAAAGTCATCGTCGGGCAGGACAAACTGGTCGAGCGGCTGCTGGTGGGCTTGCTGACCAACGGCCACCTGCTCATCGAGGGTGTACCCGGACTGGCCAAAACGCTGTCGGTGCGGACTCTCGCGCAGGCGATCCAGGTGCAGTTCCAGCGCATCCAGTTCACGCCCGACCTGCTTCCCGCCGACCTAATCGGCACCCAGATCTACAACCCGCACAGCGGCGAGTTCACGCCCAAACAGGGCCCCGTCTTTGCCAACCTGATTCTCGCCGACGAGATCAACCGCGCGCCCCCCAAGGTCCAGTCGGCGTTGCTGGAAGCGATGCAGGAGCGCCAGGTCACCATTGGCGACACGACCTACCCCCTCGACGATCCGTTTATGGTGCTGGCGACGCAGAACCCCATCGAGCAGGAGGGCACCTACCCGCTGCCCGAAGCCCAGGTGGATCGTTTTCTGCTCAAGATCATCGTGGACTACCCGTCGCGCCAGGAAGAGCGCGCCATCCTCAATCGCTACACCGGGGCCAAAGTGCCTGACGTACACCCGGTCGTCGGGCCGCAGACCATCCGCCACGCCCGTGACGTGGTGTGCAAAGTCTACGTGGACGAAAAGATCAAGGAGTACGTTCTCGATCTGGTCTTTGCCACGCGCGAACCGGCGGCTCACGACCTGCCCGATCTGGAGCCGCTCATCGCCTACGGCGCTTCGCCACGCGCGACGCTGTACCTGATCATGGCGGCTAAAGCCTACGCCTTCCTCAAGGGACGCGGCTACGTGATGCCTGAGGACATCAAGCAGATAGCGCCCGACGTGCTGCGGCACCGCGTCATCGTCACCTACGAGGCCGAGGCGGAGGAACTGACCGGCGCCGACGTCGTGCAGCGCATCCTCGACGAGGTCGAGGTACCATAGACGGATTATGCTGCCACAGGAACTCGTTCGCAAAATCCGCCACATCGAGATTCGCACCCGGCGCCTGGTCAACGACGTCTTTGCCGGGGAGTATCATTCCATCTTCAAGGGGCGCGGGATAGAGTTTGACGAGGTGCGCGAGTACGTCCCCGGTGACGAGGTGCGAACCATCAACTGGAACGTCACCGCGCGGATGGGGTGGCCCTACGTCAACAACTACGTCGAGGAGCGCGAGTTGACGGTGATGCTGGTGGTTGACGCCAGCGCATCGGGGCTGTTCGGCACCACCGCAGCCACCAAGCGCGAGGTCATCACCGAGTTATGCGCACTCCTGGCCTTCTCCGCCATTCGCAACCAGGACAGGGTCGGCCTGCTGCTGTTCACCGACCGGGTAGAAAAGTTCATTCCGCCGCGCAAGGGCCGCCAACACGTGCTGCGCGTCATCCGCGAACTGCTCTACTTTCAGCCGCAGGGGTGTGGCACCGACATCGCCGGGGCATTGGGGTACCTCAACCGCATCCTCAACCGGCGCGCGGTGGTCTTTCTCGTGTCGGACTTTATCGCCGATGGCTACCGCAAGGTGCTCAACGTCACCGGGCGGCGCCACGACTGCATCGCCGTCGAGGTGGTGGATCCCCGCGAACTGGCGCTGCCCGACGTCGGCCTGTTGGCGCTGGAGGACGCAGAGACCGGCGCGCTCCAATGGGTTGATACCGCCGACCAGCGCTTCCGGCAAGAGTACGCCGAACGCAATACCCAACGCCGCGCCGAACTGGCCCACATGCTACAGACCATCGAGGTGGATCACGTCGCAATTCACACCGGCCAGGGCTACGTAAACCCACTGGTGGCCTTCTTCGAGATGCGGACACGGAGGCTACACTGATGAGACGCTTGCTTCTGGCCTCCTGCCTCCTGCTGCTTCTGGCCGGTTGTGCCTCCGTCGAGCCGTTCGCCGAGGTCGGGTCTGTCGCCGCGCGCGGCACGCTGGATCGCAACACCATCACCGTCGGCGACCGTATCAACTACACGGTGCAGGTGCAGCATCCCGCCGGTGGTCTCGTACAGTTCCCGCAGTTGGACGATTCGTGGGACGCGCTCACTGTGCTGGACCAGGCGCAGGGCGAACCCGAGTCCATCGGCGATGGTCAGGCCATCAGCACCAAGACCTACGTCGTGACGGCGTTCGCCGTGGGGCAGTACGAGGTGCCCACGCTGACCGTCACCTACCAGCCCGCTGACGGTAGGGGCGGGATGACCCCGCCCCTACTGACCGTCGCCGCGCAGACTATCACCGTCACCAGCGTCCTCACCGACGCCACCGGTGCTGAACTGCGCGACCTCAAGCCACAGGCCACGCTTCCTGCTGACCTGACCTGGCTATTGTGGGCAGGGGGCCTCGCGTTGGCTGCGGCGCTGCTGGCGTTGGGTCTCGTCTGGTTCATGCGGCGCCGGAGACAGGCCCAGGTTGAGTTCGAACCCGTATTCGTTGACCCGCGCCCGCCGGAGCAGATCGCCTACGAGGAGCTGGCGCGCATAGACGGGCTCAACCTGATACCGCGTGGCAAACTCAAGCAGCACTACACTCTGGCCACCGATTGCCTGCGCGACTATCTTGAGCGGCGCTTCGACCTTGCGGCGCTGGAGCGCACCACCGGCGAGATTTGGATCGAGATGAAGGTCGCCGGGGTCGAACGGGAGCCCGCCGCCAACGTCAACGACGTGCTCACCGAGGCCGACCTGGTCAAGTTCGCCAAGGCCCGCCCGTCTGACGATGAGGCTCTGTCGCTCACCGGCCGTATCCGCCGCATCGTCGCCGGCACCACGCCGGAGCCCGCGCCCGAAACGGTGGGATCCGATGCGTCGGGCTCCGCTTCGGCCACAGGCTCAAACAACGTTTTGGAATAGAACACAGATTGACGCTGATTCGCTGACTCGC
>CAYQTW010000332.1:0-1074 GCA_964420485.1 uncultured Anaerolineales bacterium | reverse complement strand
CGCTGATTCGCTGACTCGCCGACTCGCTATGTTTCGATTCGCCAATCCCTGGCTACTGCTATTACTGTTGATCGTGCCCGCACTGGCAGCGTGGTACGTCGTCCGGCTGCGCCGCGCGCGCCCCGGCGCCTTGCAGTTTTCCAGCCTGGCGCTGACCACCGGCACGCCGTCGTCGTTGCGCGTGACGCTGCGACACCTCCCCGTCGTTCTGCGGCTGCTGTCCATCGCGCTGCTGATCGTGATGCTGGCCCGCCCGCAGACGGGGCACGCCCGCGAGGTTGTCAAAGGCGAGGGTATTGATATAATGCTGGTGATTGACATATCGGGCAGCATGGCCGCCGAGGATTTCAAGCCCGACAACCGTCTCGCCGTCGCCAAGCAGGTCGTGGCCGAGTTCATTCAGGGCCGCGCTTACGACCGCATCGGGATGGTCGTCTTTGCCAGCCAGAGTTACCTGCAATGCCCGCTCACGCTCGATTACGACGTCCTGCTGAGGCTGCTGGACGAGGTTCAACTGGCGCCGGACCTGGGGCTGGAGGACGGCACCGCCATCGGCATGGCCATCGCCAACGGTGTGAGCCGCCTGGAAGACTCGACCGCCCAGAGCAAAGTCATCATCCTGCTCACCGACGGCATCAACAACCGGGGCCAGATTGATCCGCAGACGGCGGCGGGCATCGCCAGGACGATGGGCGTCAAAATCTACACCATCGGCGCGGGCACTATTGGCGAAGCGCCCATGCCTGTGCAAGGAATATTTGGCAAACAATACGTCAACGTGCCCGTGGAACTGGACGAAGAGACGCTTACCGCCGTCGCCGAGACCACCGGCGGCCAATACTTTCGCGCCACCGACGCCGAGGCGCTGCGCCAGATTTACCGGCAGATCAGCCAGATGGAGCAGACCGAGGTCGAGGTCAATCGCTATGTGCGCTACACTGAGCTCGGCGCGTACGTTGGCATCCCGGCCCTGGCGCTCATTCTGGTCGAGGTTTTGTTGCGCAATACTGTTTTCAGAAAGTTACCATAAGCGTGCATATTCGTTAATGTCCCGAGATCCGTGTTCTCTCGCTT
>CAYQTW010000331.1:0-4198 GCA_964420485.1 uncultured Anaerolineales bacterium | reverse complement strand
GCAACAGCGCTGGCCCCCCGATGAGCAATATTCACCAATCTACCAGTTTCCCAATCTACCAATTTCCCACCTCAGATCTCGACAAAGTAACCGTTGCAGGCACGGTCAATCAGGTCTTGGCTTAACACAGGCGGTATGCTCAAGTAGCGGGCGATGTCACGCAACTGGTCCACGATATCGCGCGGATGGCAGGCCCGCTTGGCCCGGTTGGGTTTGAGATAGTGCTCCTGAATCAGGTAGGCCAATCCTCGACTGTCGAAAGGTACATCTTTTTGCGTACACACCCGGCGAAATATCTCGCGGTACTCGTCCCACGTGGGGTCTTTGATCTCGATCTTGTGGCGGATGCGCCGTAAGAAGGCCTCGTCCACCAGATCGCGGGGAGCCAGGTTGGTGGCAAAGACGATCAATACATCGAATGGCACCTCGATCTTGCGGCCCGTGTGCAGGGTCAAATAGTCCACGCGCTTTTCCAGGGGCACGATCCAGCGGTTGAGCAGATCGCGGGGCCGAACCTGCTGCCGGCCAAAGTCGTCAATCAGCAGCATGCCGCCGTTGGCCTTTACCTGGAAAGGGGCCTCGTAATACTTGCTGCTCTCGTCATACACCAAGTCGAGCGTCTCCAGCGTCAATTCTCCACCGACGGTGATGACCGGTCGCTGGATGCGCATCCAGCGCGGGTCGTGTGTACGGTTGGTGGAGAATTCATCCTCCACCAGCACGTGATTGACATAGTCAAAGATTCTGATGACGTGACCGCCCACCTCAACCGCGTAGGGGATATACATCGTATCGCCCAGTATCATCTGGCCAATGCTCTCGGCGATGGCGGTCTTGCCGTTGCCCGAAGGTCCAAAGAGAAAGATGGAGCGGCCCGAGTTGACCGCCGGGCCCAGTTGGGCGAACGCTTGCTCGCCGACGACCAGGTGGGCCAGGGCCTGGCGCACCGCACGCTGGTGGACGACGACCTGGCCCAACGGCTGATGGTGGATTGCTTCGGTATAGGTCTCCAGCGTGACGGGCGCGGGGCCGGCGTACTGGCTGCGGTCGAGCGCCTCACGCGCCATAGCGCGTCCTTTCTCGGCGATGGCGTATTGGTAGGACGCCTCTGCGAATCCCCCCGAGCCCTTCACCTGACACAATTTCTCGCGTTTGAGAAATTCCAGTATCTGGTCTACCACGCCGGGGTAGGGAAGTCTCAAACGTTCGGCCAGTTCGTAACCCGAGAGGTTGCCTTCAGAGTACATGATCTTGAGCGCCAGGTCGGTCAAAAAACCCAGGCCCAGGCCCGTCTCCTTGATCGAGGTCGGCGCGCGCGGCACGAAAGGGGTTGGTGTGTGTTGTTCCATATTTGCGTACTCCTTATTAGCATCGCGCATGGCGGTTAAAACCGCGCGCTACGCCTGCAAAGTCACCCTTCGGCGACTGGGACAGTCCACGTTAGGTGGACTTGGCAATAGTGGCCCGCGAATTTATTCGCCGGGCTTTATAGCACCATTGTCAAATTAGTCAACATCACCGACGTCAAAGTCGTCCTCTTCCGTTTCATCCTCTTCTTCGAGGAGTGTCCGGGCCTCGTCAGCATAGCCGGCCGGCACTTTAACGCGCACCTCCCCCAGCCCATCCACCAGGATGCCAATGACTGGCCCCACGCTCTCGTAATCAAGTAACACAGGAATGTCAGCATCTTTTAACTTGGCCTCGACAACCTGGGCCCTCAAAAGCCCTTGCGTGACGTAAACCGTGGTCAGCTCAAAATGGTGTGATTTTTCGTCTTGCATTTTACCTCCTGCTTTTTGCTCCCCGCATCCCCAATGTCATAAAGTTAAGCATCGCACGGCGGTTAAAACCGCGTGGCTACATCTGCAAAGTCGCCCTTCGGCGACTAGGACAGTCCACGCAGGTGGACTTGGCAGTAGTTGCCCGCGAATTTATTCGCCGGGCTTCTAATGTGCCATTGTCAAATTAGACACGATAACAGTGTATTTCCGTTCGAAAGTGGCTCATAAAACCCGGCAGGTCTGGTTCTCGTCTCTTAACTTGACATTGCCCGCATCCCCAGTATGCTTCAATTGAGCGCATTTGTCAAATGGAGACAAGGCTGGTATAATCACCTATATTCTTAGGATGATCAATACCCAGGAGACGTGATTTTGATTCGGCGGAAAACTCAGCATCCTGCTTATTGGAGTGACGAGTTCACAATTACCTCTGACGATCTTCAATACCTCAGCACATTGCTCATCGAGGACGAGTTGCCACGCTCGGCAGGAGAATTGGGCCGAGCGCTAGTCTTGCACCGCTGCCGGGAGGAAAAAGCACTCATAGAGCGCGCTCTGTCCAAGGGCACCCCGTATCAGCCCCAGCGCAGTTACGAAATAGGTGAGCGAGTAGTCTTCCCAGCACTGGGCTACCGGTTGGGAGAGGTCATCGGCGTGCGGCCCGGCCACAACCCCGAATATGAGCCATTCCAGGTCATCCTGATAAAGTTCGAGAGAGGCAAAAAGCGCGAGTTCGCGTCCGAATTGACGGCCGATCATCCACTCAATCGTGAAACACAGATTGGCGATGCCGAATTGTCTCCCCCAGAGGAACTGGCCGCGTTGTATGGGCCACAGGTCGGCGCAGTGCTGGAGAAGCATCTCGAAGCCGATCCCGATTTCGTCTGTCTGGCTGGCGAGTGGTTCCGCAAGGACCTGTTGGTGGAGGTGAACAATCACCACCTGAACCTGGCGGAGGCCGTGCTCGATATGGCAGAAGGTGGCCCGCTGCCGACGGACGCGCTGTTGGGTGATCTGGAATTGCCGGAGGAAATTACCACCCAGTTGCGCGTTTTCTCGTTGAACTATGTGCTTCAAGAGGACGAGCGTTTCGACGAGGTGGGGCCGGCAGGCCAAGTGCTCTGGTTCCTACACCGCCTGGAACCTGAGAGCGTGCAATCGGTTCCCCCCTGGCTAGAGTATGAGCCTCTGGACTATGATCACGCGCTGCTGACGAGTGAGATGCTGGCATTGGAGCAGGAATTGGACGATGAGTGGTCGGACATTACAAGTCCTGCCGAGGTGACTGAGCCAGTGACAATTGTATTAACCTATCCACACTGGCGGGCCGGCACCCTGCCGCTTTCGAGTCGCCTGGCACGCATATTCCCAACCGGCCGTACACATCATATCCGTTTCACCTTTATAGATGGCGAGACAGGCGCAGAGATGCCGGGTTGGGTCGTGGAAAAAGGGCGTTACGTCTACGGCCTGGAAGAGTGGTACAGGACACACAAAGTGCCCACAGGAGCCTACCTGGAATTGAGCCGGGGTGAGAAGCCAGGAACGGTCGTAATTCGACGCCGCAGCCACCGCCCCAGGCGGGAATGGGTATGGGTCGCATTGCCTATGAATGGCCGGCTGACCTTTGGGATGCGCAAGAGGCTCATTACTTGCAAGCACGACGAGTTGATCGTTGTGGCAGAGAATCCTCAAGCGATGGACACAGTATGGGCCCGGACGCGCGAGCAGGGACTCGAGTTGAGCCAGTTGATCGCCGAGATCTTTCCCGAACTGGCCAAATTGAGCCCTCAAGGAACCGTCCACGCGACCACGCTTTGCAACGCGGTCAACATCACAATGCGCACACCGCCCGGGCCGTTGCTGGCCGAACTGGTCACCAGCGACCTGTACGCACCGGTGGGCAACAATTACTGGGTCTTGCACATGGGGCCCGGTGAAATCAGATCTGCCAATGAGTAGAATTACCATCCCTCCTTCGCTACCCGTGCTGGTCAAGCCTAAACTCGACACGCCATTTCACGTTGATTATGAATGGTGGGAACGAAAAGGGCTACGTATGAACGTGGAATTGCGTTCCCACCTGTGCCAGGAGCATCGGGCTGTTTTCAGTGAACACTTTGATACAGAAAAGATTGACTGGATAAACGAAAAGACAGGCGAGGTCACGCAGGTGGATGGGCTGCAACACGTGTTGCAAGTTCATTGTAGCAAGCAACCCGACTATATCAACGAGCACCTGTCGTTGGTAGATGCGGTTTTTCGTGCATTTCTGGCGAATGGCAACATGCCGTTGACGTGCCGGGAACTGGGTAACATCACTGGCCGTCCACCGGAGAGAATTCTGCGCACTCTGGCAGGCCGGCAGGTGTACAAGGGAATCAGGCCGGTACAGTAGGGGCGCGGTTACCGCGCCC
>CAYQTW010000330.1:0-4214 GCA_964420485.1 uncultured Anaerolineales bacterium | reverse complement strand
CACATCCAATCCGCGCTCAAATGGCTGATCCCTGGCATGGGAGTCAAACGCTGGGTGCTGCTCCTGGCCTGCGGCATCGCGCTCCTGAGTCTGGGTTTCAGTTTCTTGCTCCGAGAACTGTACCCCCTGCCAAGCGTCTTTTATTACCTGACCCTCCAGTTCATCCCCCGTGGTCTGCGGGCCGGGCTCTTTGGACTGATCGGCGCGGGCGTGGTAATGCTCGCGCTACTCTATCTCAACCGGGCATTGCTGAAGCCTTTCGTGGAACCGAACCCAGAGACGGTGGTAAACGCCGTGTACCGCTATCGCCGGCGGGAGCGTGGCCCCAAGGTCGTCGCCATCGGCGGTGGGCACGGTCTGGCCACTCTCCTACGCGGGCTCAAACAGTACACCTCCAACATCACCGCCGTCGTCACCGTCGCCGACGATGGCGGCAGTTCGGGACGGCTGCGACGAGAACTGGGCGTTCTGCCACCAGGCGACTTTCGCAACTGCATCGCCGCGCTGGCCGACGACGAGGCGCTGATGACCCAGTTGTTCCAATATCGCTTTGGCGACGGCAAGGGTCTCAACGGCCACAGTTTCGGCAACCTCTTTATCACCGCCATGGCGGAGGTAACCGGCAGTTTCGAGCAAGCCATCCTGGAATCGGCGCGAGTGCTGGCAGTGCAGGGACGCGTCTTGCCCAGCACATTGCAGGACGTGACGCTGATGGCCGATCTGCGAACCGAGACAGGCGGTAGGGGCGGGGTACCCCCGCCCCTACGCGTGACAGGCGAGTCGAGCATCAGTGAAGCAGGCGGGGGCATTGAGCGGGTCTACCTGTCGCCCGACGACGCTCCGGCTTACCCCGACGCCGTGCGCGCGCTGCTGGATGCGGACGTAATCGTCGCCGGCCCCGGCAGCCTCTACACCAGCGTCCTCCCCAACCTGCTCGTGCCGGACGTGGCGCGGGCAGTCGCGGCCAGTCGGGCGCTCAAGGTCTACGTCTGCAACGTCGCCACCCAGCGCGGCGAGACGGAGGGGTATAGCGCGGGCGATCACGTGGCAGCGCTGGAAGCGCACGTGGGGGCCGGCCTCTTCCCGGTGGTGCTGGCCAATGATAATCTGGACGTGGATTTCGACGCGTCCCCCGGCGTCGAGTTGGTGCCGGGAAACTGGCCGCCTGATGCAAAATATCGAGTGGCCACCGCTGACCTGGTTGATCCAATCTATCCCTGGCGACACGACAGCGACAAATTGGCGCAGGCGCTGCTACGCCTATTGCAGGGAGGGTAAAGGTGCGAGTTATTGTGGTGGGGGCAGGGGCCGTCGGCGGATTCGTGGGGGCACGGCTGGCTTTGGCGGGCAACCAGGTCACGCTGGTGGGACGCCCGTGGCTGGTGGAAGCCGTGCGGGCGCAGGGGCTGCGGCTGATCGAGCCTCAGTCTGAACGACTGGTGCGCCAGGGATTGAGCGTCGTCTCCAGTGTGACCGAGGCGACTGCCGGCGGCCCTTTTGACCTGGCGCTGCTCACGGTGAGAACCTACGACACGGCCACCGCCGTCCGGCAGATGCAGGAATCTGGTCTGGGAAGCCGGCCGGGGTCGCGCTTCCTCGTCCTCCAGAATGGCATCGGCAGCGAGGATGTGCTCATCCAGACTTTCGGTGCTGAACGGGTGGTCGTCGCGGCGCTGACCCAGCCGGTGAGCGTGCCGGAACCGGGTGTCGTGCATCTGGTGAAAGAGAAGGGTGGATTCGCGTTGGCGCCGGCGGTGCCGGGAACGGAGGTTGGGCCCGTGGCCACGGTGTTCCAGGAGGCCGGCCTGCAAGTGCGCCGGTACCGGGATCGTCGGGCGGTCAAGTGGTCCAAACTACCGCTCAACATGCTGGGCAACACCATCCCCGCCATCCTCGACATGCCGCCGGGGGAGGTCTACGTCTATCCCGATCTTCTTGGGTTAGAGATCGCCGCGATGCGCGAGTTAGTGGCGGTGACACGAGCGCTGCGAGTGCGCCTGGTGGACTTGCCCGGCTACCCGGTGCGCCTGCTGATGTGGGCGTTGTGTCACCTGCCAACGTCGCTACTGGCCCCGCTGCTGCACCGGCTGGTGGGAGGAGGGCGCAAGGGGCGGAAGCCTTCATTGCAACAGGGGTTGGCACAGGGGCGCAGTCGCTCCGAGGTGGCCGACCTGAACGGCGCGGTCGTGCGCTACGGGGAGCATGTGGGCGTGCCGGCGCCGGCTAACAGGTTGCTGGTGGAGACGCTAGAGGCGCTCTATGCCGGAGAGTGCGCCTGGGACGAGTGGCGCCGCCGGCCGGAGCGATTGATCGAGGCGTGGGGCGGGACGCAGATTAACGCTGATAAACGCTGATTCGTATCCTCTCAATAACGTGAAGCAATGTAGACGAGGTTTCCATACCTCGCAGGGCCGGCGCGATATGGAAATCGCGGCTACGACACACAAGTGCCCCGGAATATCGAGATGGTACGCTGATTCTCTGGTTTTATCCGCATACGATCTGCGAAAATCTGCGTCCCAAGAAATCTGTCAGTCAATCGAGGCGAGATGCTCTTTGACCTCTGAGGCCGTCGTCAACGAGAGAGCGTGAGCCGCGATCTGCCGGGCATCGGCCACACTCAGGGAGCGGATCAGTTGCCTGGCGGTCGGGATGGCGCGCGGGGTCATGCTGAACTCATCCAGCCCCAGGCCGAGAAGCACCGGGAGCGTGAGGCGCTGCCCGGCCATCTCCCCGCACAGTCCAACCCCCTTTTCCGCCGCGTGCGCCGCCTCGATCACCCCGGCGATCAGGCGTAACACGGCCGGGTCGTAAGGACAGTACAGAGCCCCCAGATTTTCGTTGCCCCGGTCGCAGGCCAGGGTGTACTGGGTCAGATCGTTGCTGCCGATGCTGAAAAAGTCCACCTCCGCCGCCAGTGCATCGGCCATCAGCGCCGCCGCCGGAGTCTCGATCATGATCCCCGTTTCGATTTCTCGGACGTGCTCCACTCCCTCCGTCGCCAGTTCCTCCTGTGCCTGGCGCAGCAGAGATTTCGCCCAGCGAACCTCGTCCAGCGTGGCGACGAGGGGAAACATCACTTTCAGGTTGTGCCCGACGCCGGCCCGCAGGATCGCCCGCAGTTGGATGCGCAGGAGATCCGGGTGTAGGCGAGAGAGGCGGATGGCCCGCACTCCCAGGGCCGGGTTGGCCTCCTCCGGGCGGGGGATGGATGGCAGCGGCTTGTCGCCTCCCACGTCCAGGGTGCGGAGGATGACCGGCCGCCGGCCCATCACCTCGGCGATGGCGCGGTAGACGCGCACCTGCTCATCTTCGTCGGGCAGGGCGGCTCGCTCCAGGTAGAGGAACTCGGTGCGCAGGAGGCCGATGCCCTCTGCTCCCTGCTCCAGCGCCTCCCGCGCCGACGCCACGTCGCCGACGTTGGCCACGACCTTGACCCGCCGCCCATCCTGGGTGACGGCCGGCTCTTTGATCTGGCGCAGCGCCTCAGCCTGGAGGGCAGCGCGCCTCGTCTCCCGTGCCCGGTAGGTCTGCACCACATCGGGCGGTGGCTCGATCTCTACCATCCCCGCCTCGCCGTCTATGGCCAAGAGCGTCCCGTCCGCTACCTGCAATAGCGGGTCGCCCAGGCCCACGACGGCGGGCAGATTCCACATCCGCGCCAGGATAGCGACGTGAGAGGTCGCCCCGCCCATCGCTGTACACAGGCCGCGTACCTTTTCCCGGTCCAGATGCGCCGTGTCCGAGGGGGTCAGGTCCCGGGCCACCACGATCACCGGCTCGGAAAGGGCGCTCAGGGAACGTTCGTCCTCGGCGACTCCCAGCAGGACGCGCAACACCCGCTCGCCCACGTCTCGCACATCGGCGGCGCGCTCACGCACAGTAGCGTCGCCCAGGTTCTCAAAGCGGCTCACCCACCGGTCAGTGGTATCGTTGATGGCGACCTCGGCATTGCAATGTTCAGCGGCGATCTTGTCCTCGACGGCACGGAGCAGTTCAGCGTCCTCCAGCACCATGCGGTGGAACTCGAAAATGCGCCCGGTTTGCTCGTCGGTGGTGGCGGTCACTTGTTGCTGTACCTCGACGAGTTGGCGGCGGGCGACGTCGAGCGCCTGCCGGAAGCGGTCTATCTCGGCCTGGGGATTGTCCACCGGGCCTCGTTCCACGCGCAGGTCAGGTCGCCGGTAGACGAAGGCCGGGGCGATGGCGTATCC
>CAYQTW010000329.1:0-4219 GCA_964420485.1 uncultured Anaerolineales bacterium | reverse complement strand
GGGGGTGTGGGCCGCCTTTCCGGTCACGCTGTTTGCCATGATCCTGATCCAGGCATTGGGCATCCAGCAAGGAATGTGGGTATTCGTGCTGACGCTGTGCGTGGTGGGCTGGGGGGAGGTGGCACAGTTCGTGCGCGGGCAGGTGATTACCGTCAAGCCACAATTGTACGTCGAGGCCGCACGGGCGGTGGGGGCGCAGGCAGGACAAATTCTGACGCGGCACGTTCTCCCGGTTCTGTTGCCATCCCTGCTGGTACTGGCCGTGCTAGAGATGGGCGGCGTCCTGATGCTCCTGGCCGAATTGGGGTTCCTCAACACTTTTCTGGGTGGCGGCTTCAAAGTCGAGATTGGTGAGGTCGGGATGATGGTGCCTGTCATCGCCTACATTTCCGACGTACCCGAGTGGGGAGCGATGTTGGCAAACATCCGCGCCTGGTGGCGGAGTTGCCCCTGGATGGCCTGGTATCCGGGCGTTGCCTTTTTCCTGGCCATCGTGACCTTTAACGTGTGGGGGGAGGGGTTGCGCCGCTTCCTGGCAGAGGGGCGCGTCAACGTCATCCGGCTGTTTAACAAGTACACAGGCCTGGCGGCGGTGGTTGTGGTGGTGGGGCTGGTGTGGCTACTCCGGAGTACCGCCCCCTTGGGGGTGTACCAGGCACAGGCAAAACAATTCGACGCCGGACGAGCGTTAGAGGACATTCGGGTATTGGCGTCTCCCGAGTTCTATGGACGCGAGACAGGCATGCCGGGGGCGGACTTGGCCGCCGAGTACATCGCCAGGCGGATGAAGGAAATCGGATTGGATCCCGGCGGCGAAGGCAATATGTACACCCTGGACGTTCCCCGATCCGCCTACCACCTGGTGGAAGCGCCTCACCTGGAGATACTGGACGACCAGGGCAACTTGGTCGAGGCCCTGTCCTACCAGGAGGATTTTGTCGCCTACACCGGCCCTCTCATCATCTTTGGCGAGAGCGAGGGACCGGTCGTTGGCCTGATCACTTGCCCCCTCCCGGATGCGTCTGGCGGCGGTGCCGCGGCCGAAATCTCCCTCACTGATCCTCTTGGGGGTCAGCATAGACGGGATCCTTACGGTCTGCACAACTTGGATCTCTACGACAAGGTGGTACTGATGCGTGAAGCGGATTTAGAACGCATCAATATTGATACCACAGCCGGCGCACTGGTTATCAGCGACGATCCTTCCTCGTTTCAGCGCAAGTATCTGTTTGGTTTCTCGTACGGCCGCGTGCCACCCGTAATGTATATTACTCCAGAGGTAGCCGACCGGTTGTTGGCCACGGCGGGTAGCAGCCTGGAGCGACTGGAGGGTCTGGCGGATGGCCTGCAACCCGGCGCGGTCGCAGTGACCAAGCCAGGTGCGAGGGTGCGTCTGGAGACAGTCTTGGAAGAGGATTACAGGTTGGATTTTGGCGCCGATTGGACAATCGTGGAAGCAGAGTTTATCACACACTCTACCATCATCGGCTATATCCCCGGCACCGGCGCGGCGATGGAAACTGTGCCGGAGGTTGGCTACCAGCCAGTCTTGAAGGGCCGCCCGGAGACACCATTATCTAACCAGGCCATTATCATCAGCGCCTACTACGACGGCGTGGGCCTGGGTACCGACGGGACGCTCTACCCCGGGGCCAACGACAACGCGAGCGGCGTGGCGACGATGCTGGAAATAGCCCGTGTCCTCAAGGAAGCCCCCTATCCGCCCAAGCGGACGGTCGTCTTTGTCGCCTGGCCCGATGGCGAACGATACGAGGGTCTGAGCGTAAGCAATACGATGAACACCAAGACCTACTTGCGGTCGCTGGACGTGGAAGCTGTGCTTGAACTGAGCGGTGTGGGAGCAGGCACCGGCGAGGGAATCGCGTTGGGGCCGGGGAGCAGTTTTCGGTTGGTGCAACTGCTTCAGAAAGCGGCGGGACGGATGGGCGTCTCCATGACCACGCGCGGGCGAGGCCCTCACCATGGCATATACACCCAACCAGGCTATGGAGGCCGCTCCGCACTGACCGCCTACATTAGTTGGGATGGCTCAGACCAGACGGCGCACACGACAGAAGACACGTTCGAGACAATAGACCCGAACAAACTGGAACAGGTTGGTCAGACGACACTGCTCGCACTGACCGTCCTTAGTCGCGAGATGGATTATTGAGCAAAAAAGGAGCACCCCATGAACGAGGTCGCCAGCCAATCAAGGACGCTTGACGAAGCGACAATACGTGGTCGCCGCCGCCGCGCCTGTCTGAACCGGGTAGTAATTGCCTTTGCTGTTACCTCCTGTTTCTGTCTCTTTATTTCCACTCTCTTTGGCGTGCCGCAGAGTTTCCTGGGACAGTGGTGGATGAAGCCGCCCCGGTATCCCAACGCCGTGCCGTTCACTTATGAAGAGGGATGGATGCTCCACGCGGGCGAGGTGTGTCAGATGGGCTCCCCTGGCGTCTATTGTTACGAGTGGTACTACCACACCGATGACTCTGTGGAAGAGGTAGTCGCCTACTACGAGAACCTGGATTGGCGCTTTCATTCCCCGATAAAGTTCGAATGGAGACGTGGGCGCCGTTTTGCCGGCCCCAACTGGGTGGCCGAGGATAACGTCATGATATTCAGCAACATCTGCGGCTACCAGATCATTGTCCATCCATCCCCAGATGGAGACACAGAAATCTACATTCTGGAACGTGGCGCGATGGGGGATTACAGGCCGAGTGAGCGATGATGCGCGAGCACTTGAGCCATTCCGGACCGCGTGCCATCCTGCGTCGCCTGGGCAATGCTCTGCTCACTTTGCTGGTCATCGCCTGGCTGACGCTGTTCGGCACGGGCCTAGCCGAGCGCGGGCGAGAGGGGCTTCCGGCCGAACCGCTCAGCGCGGCCGGCGAAGCATTGCTGCGCACATTTACCTACGTCACCGATCACCCGACGACCTATTACTGGCACAAGTACAACCTCCCGGCCTTTGAATTGGTCGCCACGACCTTTTGCCATAGCGCCGGATTGCTGCTGGTGTCCCTCGGCGCGGCGGTGGCGCTGGGGGTGCCGCTGGGCATCGCAGTGGCGTTGGCCCGGCGCAAGGGAGGGGCGTCGCTGGTACTGCTGTTCTCCGTGATAGGGATCTCCACCCCTAGTTTTCTGCTGGCGATGTTGTTCTGGGTGATCAATATCCAAATGCACCGGTGGTTCGACATCACAGTGTTGCCATCGGCCGGCTTTGGCCTGGACGCACACCTGATAATGCCGGCGCTGGTACTGGCCGCCCGCCCTCTGGCGCAGATCGCACAGGTCACTTATGTTTCGTTGTCCGAAGTGCTGCGAGCGGACTATATTCGGACGGCGCGGGCGAAGGGGTTGTCCTGGCGGGCAGTGCGCAACCGCCACGCCTTGCGCAACGTGCTGATCCCGATCCTGACCACGCTGGGAACGTCCCTGCGCTATTCGCTGGCCAGCCTGCCGGTGGTGGAGTATTTCTTTGCCTGGCCGGGAGTGGGGCTGATGCTGCTGGAGGCGATCGAGTTGAGGGGGATGACGTCGCTGGTAGTTGACCTGACCCTGTCGCTGGGATTGCTGTTCCTGCTGATCAATCTGGCGCTAGAGTTGATCTATCCACTGCTGGACCCGCGTCTGAGGAATGGGGAGGAGAGAGACCAAGTTTTTTCCGAAAAACCTGGTCTCTGGGAGCGACTGACGAGCGTGGTTGACGCCGTCGCTGAGTGGTGGGCCGATCTGCGCCATTCGTTGCCTGGTGCACGGCGTGAGAAGCCAGGCCTGCGTCCCTTACCGGTCGTTTCCCCCCCATCGGGGGGAATGAAAGGGAGGGGCACGTCGGAGGACAATGAGGCCGCCCCTCGCCCCTCGCACTCCCGGTGGATACTACGCAGTGTGCTCCACAACCCAGCGTTGCTGGTCGGCACGCTGCTGGTGTTGGGCTTCTTCGGCTTGGCCCTGTTCGGCGAGCGGTTGACTGAGGCCAATCCATACGAGGTTCACGGCGTAATGATGATTGAGGGCAAAATCGGCGCGCCTCCCTATCCGCCCTCCACTGTCTTTCCCTGGGGCACCGACCACATCGGGCGAGACGTGCAGGCGCTGGTGCTGGCGGGGGCCAGGCAGACCCTGGCACTGGCGTTGTTTGCGACGGTGGCGCGGGTGTTGGTGGGCACAGCCCTGGGGATGATCGCCGGCTGGTGGCAGGAGGGGTGGC
>CAYQTW010000328.1:939-4253 GCA_964420485.1 uncultured Anaerolineales bacterium | reverse complement strand
GCCGTCGTCGCCACGCTGCTGTGCCCCATTAACGCCGCTACCGTCACCAGGTCCGCGCCCGCCTCTCGCAGCAGTCGTGTGGCGAAGGTGTAACGCAAAATGTGCGGTGTCACCTCAACACCCGCCGCCTCTCCCAAGGCCGTCAGCCGCATCTGGATGCCCCGTGGGCCCAATGGCCCCCGCTGGCCCAGAAAGAGGCTTTCGCCTTGCTCCTGCGGCCGCACCTCCAGATAGGCCGTCAGCACATTTCGTACTTCCTTGTGCAACGGAATCTCTCTGTACTTGCGGCCCTTCCCAGAGCGGACGATCACCTTGCCGCTCCGCTCGTTCAGCACCACGTCCGCCACGTGCAGCGCGGCGGCCTCCGAGACGCGGAGGCCGGTGTAGAGGAGCAGATTCAGCACCGCCTCGTCCCTGCGCGCGTTCACCACGGCCGGGGTGACGTTGCCCTTCCCGGCCTTGGCCTCCGCCAGTTGCCGCTGGGCGGCGGTGGTGCGCTGCAACTTGTACACCTCCTGCGTGTCCAGTGCCTTGGGCACTCGCTTGGCCTGGCGCACGCCCTTCACCTCCGCCGCCGGGTTGGACGCCATCGAGCCGGTCCGCACCGCCCAAGCGAAAAAAGCCCGCAGCCCCGCCAGCCGCCGGTTGACGCCGGCTGGCTTGCGGCCCACGGCCATCAGGTGATCGCGGTACTTTTGCACGTCAAAGGGAGTGACCTCTACCGGCGGAACCTCCTGGCCGATCTGCTCGGTCAGCCAGGTGAAGAAGACAACCACGTCCCGGCGGTAGGCATTGACCGTGTGGGGACTGCGATCCTGTGTCTGCAAGTATGTAACGAACTGCTCCAAGTGCTGGTTCATCGGACACCTCCAGTCTGGGCCTCGTTTATGCGAATGGTTTTGAGGGCGTTAGCGCTCGCAAAAGACCCTGTTTGGCCCGATTTTTAGCACCATTGGCGAAAACAGTCAACGTATAACTACACTTGTGAGAGATAGAGAGGCAACAGCTTTCCACCGAAAAAGCCCCAGATTCTATAGGGTCTCAAAGATACAAGTTCATTGATGGGATTCCTACAGCCCGGCTTTGTTCAACTCATCCTTGAGCGCGCGTAGTCGGCGGTTGTTCTCTCGCAACTCGGCGATAAAGGTCTCCCAAGTCGTCCCCTCGCCCAGGCGGTGGCGGAGATCCCGCACGCGGGTCAGGTAAGTGGTCGCCGTGGCATAGTTGTCCCGCCCTCGGGCCGCAATGAGCTGTTTGGAGGCTTCCACGTAGAGGCGGATTGCCTCCCGCGGCCGTTCCTCCTCCGCTGCATGGGCGATTTGCATGGTCAGCCGGTCGTTCCTCCAACCCCATCGTGACGCAGCACGTCTCTGTTTTAGCATCTCCAACGCCCGATCCACCTCCTCTTCATCCAGATGGACCTCAATCAAGAGCGTGTACTTTTCTTCCTCGTTTAGGCGGTCCAAGAGCGTTTTGTGCAGATCCTCCCATCGTCCCAGCGGCTGGGCCAGGGTTCTCAGTTCCTGGTATCTTTGCAGATTGGGACGTTGCCAGAACAGCCTCTCCGCCAGGACCAGCGCCTCCTCCTGATCGCCGCGCTCCAGCGTCCGCTCCTTCAGCCACTCGGTCAAGCGGGTATCCTGGCTGGTCGGCATCCGCTCGCGGATCAGTGTCTCGGCCATGTCGCCATAGTTTTGGGCGATGAAAATGTCGGCTAACCGAAGCAATCTGTAGTCGCTCGCCTCGCGAGTTGCTGCGACTGCCTCGTCCACGCGGTCCAGCGCCAGCAGCCGCTCCACCAGATCCTGTCTCCGTCCGGTCTCGCGGCAGATGCGCAGGAATGCATCGTCGTCCAGCCACTCTTCCTCCAACTGTAGCAAGAAACGACCATAGGCCTGCCGGCCCCAAGATTCTCCCGCTGGCAGGGCTACCCGCACCCACTCAGCGACCTGCCGCTTCTCCTCCGACGTGGCCTGCTCCAGTATGATGCCCTGAGACTGGTAGCCCATATCAATGCCGCCAAAGTCCACGTCCCAGCGATAGACGCCGAACAGGGCCTCCAGGAGCATCTCGCGCCGAAAAGGATCCTCTGTCGCGACCAGACACGCTTTCAGTCCGTCGACGCAACGGTTGACAACCTCGTGCAGGTATCCCGACTCATCCTGCACCATCCCATAGTTCTCCAGCGTTTCCTCCATCACGGTCTGGTAGATGGTCGCCGCGTCGCGCCAGCTTTCGCGCCCTGCATAGTCATCGCCGATCTCGACCAGCTCCAAGAGTTGCTGGGCAATGTCATAGGTGGCGCCCCAGTCATCGTAGCCGATCCCGGCGAAGGCGCTGCGGGTCTGGCGGCGGATGACCTCCGCATTCACCGGCGGCGGCTCCTTCGTCTCGCCGACGATGGGCAGTTCAAGCAGCGTCTCGAGGTCAGGATACCGATCCAGCATCCGACGGACGAGGACGATCAATTCAGCCTTGCTGCGGCGGCTCAGGGCTGTCTCCAGGTTCTCCATCTCCGTAAATCTATCAGGCTCGTGTAGCCAAGTGAGGAGCAAGGCAACGGCGTGTTTGCAATGTCCGCCCGATCCCACCGGGCAGGAGCACGTGCCACGGGCGATGCCCTCTGGCCCCAGGGTGATCTCGATGTGGTACGGCTGTGGGCGGGAGCCTGCGCAACGGGCCTTGAGCGTGTTCCCCTGGCGGCGCGGGTTGAGGATGTAGCCGCCTTGAAAATATTGTTGACCGCGCCCGAAAGAGCGGGGATCGGTCCAGTTATGGATATCAGCTTGGGTCAATTGAGACAAATCGGTCATTGGTTCCTCCCCAGCGAGTCGACAAATTTGTCCAGATCTTGCCTTGAGCGTAATCGAAGGGTACAGTCGAAGGATCAGCGAGTCAGCGATCTCACGACCACAGATACTCCCAGCACACCAAATGCAAATCCTCCCGCGTCAGTTTCCGCGCTGGAGGCGTCTCGCGCTCTGGCTCTGCCGAGGTCTCTACCACCTGCACCGCCGCCAGCAGCGCTTCCACGTCCCCGTCGCGCCGGAAAGCGTCGTAGGCCCCGCGCAGGTCCTTGACATACGCGCCCGGCAGCGGCTCCCGCAATGCCCTCAGCGCGGCCCGCACCGACCTGGACGACACCGCCGGGTTGTTCCGCTGCTGCTGCAGTACCGTCGCCACGAGTTGCTGCACCGAGTCCACGATCTTGGGCGCGGCCTCGATGGCCTGTTGGTTCTGCACGCTGCTCAGGATGTCTTTGATGACGCGATCCTGTATCTCAAAGACGTCGGCCTGCCCCACCACGCGCGCCT
>CAYQTW010000328.1:0-929 GCA_964420485.1 uncultured Anaerolineales bacterium | reverse complement strand
CCAGGATGCTAGCGCTCGCCAGGTCATAGTAGCGCCAAAAGTGGCGGCGGGCTTTCCCGTCGGCGGCGGGCGCGGTAAAGTAGAAGAACAGACCGCGATACCCCTCGCGCTCTCGCCCGGAGTGGATGCCGTCGGGCAGGTCAGCCACCTCCATCTCGCCTTTGGCCAGCACGTCCCGCAGCGTGACCAGCAAAAAGTCGCTGCTCACCAGGTCGGCTTGAGCCTCCAGTTCGTCGAGCACACTCTCGTCCTCGTCGGCGATGCGTTGCAGCGTGTTAAAGTTGCGCGGGTGGACCACCTCGCCCAGCACACTGGCATCCAGCATGCCGAACTGGTCGATGGTCATGATCTTGCGGTTGAGGCTTTCCATCAACCCCAGCAGCCGCTCCAGGCCCCTTTCTGGAAAAACGTTATAGACCATGAGTATGTCAAAGGGCGAGCCGATGCGGTCTATGCGCCCGGCCCGCTGCACCATGCGCGTGGGGTTCCAGTGCAGGTCATAATTGAGCAGATGGCCGCAATCCTGCAAGTTCTGGCCCTCGCTCAACACGTCGGTAGAGATCATCAGGTCAATCTCGCGCTCGCTGCCCGCCAGCTCTGGCCGGTCGTTGGCCTGCGGCGCAAAGTAGGCGATGCGCTGCGCCCGGTCACTGGGCGACACGTCACCGTCCATCCGCGCCACGCGAGGCTTCCCGGCAGCGGTCAGAAACGGTTCGTCGCCCGTCAACTCGCGGTAGAGGTAGCGGGCGGTGTCCTTGTAGTAGGTAAAGACCAGCACCTTCTTGCCGCGCAACTCGCCCGCCAGCCGGGCCTTGAGCGCCTGTAACTTGGCGTCGCGCGCCGGCGTGATCGTCTCGATGCGCTCCCAGATGCGGGTCAGCGCGTCAATGTCGTGCTGCAACGCCGCGCGGAGGCGGCTCAGGTTATAC
>CAYQTW010000327.1:0-4264 GCA_964420485.1 uncultured Anaerolineales bacterium | reverse complement strand
CGTCCTATTTTCTGTATCCGGAGTCAAGTGTTAAATTTGTCAGTCAACCAGGAGCGAGTAAGAATATGCCTTCCATCCACTTGGCCTACTTTTACCAGCCCGGCTGCCAGGAGTGCGGGTGCAGTTGGCCCTGGATTATTTGAAAAACCGGTATCCGCAGATCGCCATCTGCACTCTCAACGTCAAGGAGTATGCAATCCTGTGCGAGTGGATGGGAGAGCAGACCGGAGTGCCGGTGGGCAAACGGCTCACCGCCCCGGCGGTGTTCGTCGGCAACGAGGCGCTGGTGGACGGGCTGAACCCCTGCGCCTTTGCCACCATCGTCTTTTTCATCTCGTATCTGGCCTTTATGGGCCGCCGGAGCCGGGAGGTGCTGGCGGTGGGAGCGGCCCTCGCCCTGGGGGTGTTTCTGACCTACCTGGGCATCGGCGTGGGGTTGCTCCGGTTTCTGGCGGCGTTGCCCTTCCCGGTGGGAAGATCACGCGGATGAGGTGGCTATGGCGAAATTGAGTTACCGTCAAATCCTGGTGGGACGGGCACCGGCCGGGATGCAAGGACTGGATGAGTTGTTCGACGAGTTGTACGAGCAGGGGCGCCGGCCGGACGAAGCGGGCTTGGGGCTAGAGTTGGTCGAGCGTGCTCGGATGCACAACTACATTCCCAGGCCCGCGGTGGACGACTTTGCCCAGGCGTTGCTGCGCGAATACCGCAAATACACTGACCAGCGGGCGGGTGGCGGCAGGCCACAGCCGATCAACTATGGCGCGTGGCGCGGTCACCCGCGCGAGCACATTCCCTGGTTTCCCATGATCGCGGCGGAACTGTGCAACGGGTGTGGCTTGTGTCTCGAATTGTGCGCGTATGGTGTTCTAGCCTCTACCTCCAATGGCCAGGTCGAGGTGGTTGAGCCGTTCAAGTGTGTGGTGGGGTGCAGTTCGTGTGCTACCATCTGCAAGTCCAAGGCCATCACTTTTCCACCGCGCACCATTTTGGATGCCTTCCGGCCAGGTAGATAAAATCGCCCCCGATGCAGTTGGGGCATCATCTTCCCCACTGCGATTATCCTGGCCCTTGTCGTCCGCGTCCCCAGCGATCTGCAGGGACTGACCTCCCACTACAATTTGTCTCCCATTCTGCAAACTGCGCTTGCCAGCCGGTGTCCTCATTCGCCAGTTGACTTATCGGGCGAATCCGTGTATATTTAGCGCAGAGTGGGAGGCGCCTATGACACAAGAACGCATTTTGATCATAGAAGATAGTTCCGAGACTCAACAACTGTTGGCCGAGTTGGTGCTTGAACCCAATGGCTACCGGCCCATCGTAGCCCTGGATGGAGAAGAGGGACTGCGGTTGGCGTTGGAGGAGCATCCCGACCTCATCATTCTGGACATGCAGTTGCCCAAGATGAGCGGGATACAAGTGCTGGAGGCGCTACACGAGCGGAACGTAAACATCCCGGTCATCCTCGCCACCATCCGCGAGTCTCCCGAACTGGTCGTGCGATCCTTTCGGCTGGGGGCGTGTGACTATGTCATCAAACCTTTTGATCCCCGGGAGATGCAGGAAGCGATCCAACGCGCCTTTGTCGTCGCCAGGGAGCGTGGAGAACGGGGCCAACTCGCGCAGCAATTCCGGCAACAACTCCAGGAACTGAACGCCGTCCACGCGATTGGGCGGTCGGTCACGTCGTTGCTGGATTTGGACCGCGTGCTCAACCACGTGGTCGAGGCGGCGGTGTACGTGGCGGGCGCCGAAGATGGTATGCTCCTCCTGCTGGATAGTGAGAGTGGCGAGCTCTGCCTGCGGGCGGCCAGGAATATGGACGAGGAGGTGGTGCGGGGTTTGCGCCTGCGCGTAGACGGCAGCGCCGCCAGGCGGGCACTTGAAACGAACCAGCCCGTGCTCTTGACCGGCGAGCAAGCCAAGATCACCACCGGCTACCCGGCCAAGGCGCTGCTCTATCTGCCGCTGGAGGTTCCTGAGCGCGGGGTGATCGGCGTGCTGGGAGTGGTCAATCGTGAGACGGAGCGCTCATTTTCCGAGCGGGACAGTTTCCTGCTTGCGACCTTGGCGGATTACGCGGCTATCGCCATCGAAAACGCACGCCGCTTCGAGACGGCTGAGGGCGAGCGGGCTAGACTAGAGGCAATTCTGAGAGAGACTCAGGCGGCGGTCATTGTCGTTGATAAAGACGACAATGTTTTGCTGTGCAACACGGCCGCCCGTGTCGCGCTGCACTTGGCCGATGCCAATCTGCTGCGCCGACCCGTTGGCGAGGTCATCCCATATCCAGCCCTGCGTGAAGTGCTCTCCCTGGCGCACGAGACAGGGCGGGCGGTATACAAAGAAGTGTTTCTCAACGATGGGCACACGTTCAACGCACAACTCACGCCCATCGAAGAGGTTGGATGGGTACTGGTGATGCAGGACATCACACGTCTGAAGGAATTGGACCGCGTCAAGTCGGAATTCGTCGTCGCCGTCTCTCACGATCTGCGTACGCCACTGACCGCCATCCAAGGCTACATCGAATTGCTGCCTCGGGTGGGACCGCTGAACGAGCAACAGCAAGAATTTATCCAGCGCGCCCGCGAAAGTATGGAGACTGTCACTGAACTGATTGATGATCTCCTCAATGTTGGCCGCGTCGAGGCTGGATTTGACTTGGAGATGGAACCCTGTGACCTGAGCCAGATGATAGAAGAAGCGGTCGAGGAATTCCGGTCGCGAGCGGAGAAGAAGAAGCAGGAACTGCGTTGGCAACCGCCTGAGGCATTGCCATTGGTGCAGGGCAACTCTCGTCGTCTGCGCCGAGTGATGGACAATTTGCTCGACAATGCGGCCAAGTACACGCGGGAAGGCGGCTGGATCGCCGTGAGCGCAGTCGAGGACGATGGACACGTCGTGGTAAGCGTGGCCGATAATGGCGTCGGTATAGATCAAACTGAACAGCCGTATGTTTTTGACAAATTCTACCGCGTGGAATCGGACGAGACAGCAGGCATTGAGGGTACAGGGCTAGGATTGGCGATTGTCAAATCGGTGATCGATGAGCACAAGGGGCGAGTGTGGGTAGAGAGCAAGCCGGGCGAGGGCAGTGTTTTCAGTTTTATATTGCCTGCATTGAAGGATTGACGCCTGACGCAGAGGCAGAAAGATTGCTTTCAACAGGGTGCTCCACCAGGAGCATCTTTTGCGTTTCTGCGATAGGCGTAGGGCTAGCGTAGGGTTGGCGTAGGGTTGGCGTCAAGTCCTGCGGGGCAAAATGTGGTATTATATAAGCGAGTTAAGAGAGCGGTTTCTCTTCTTTCTTCTCCTCCTTTTGGTGAGAGCCGAGGTGCGGCGACCTCGGCTCTCAGTGCGTTTGGGGCCGACAGGGCGTGCCTGCCGGCTTTTTGTATGTTCTCAGAACCCTCATTTGTCGGAGATGAACAGCGCCACGCTCTCGACGTGGTAAGTCTGCGGGAACACGTCCACCGGCTGCACCTCGACCAGGCGATAGCCAGCGCGGGCCAGCCGTTTGGCGTCGCGGGCCAGCGTGGCCGGGTCGCAGGAGACGTAGACGAGACGGGCGGGCCGGCGGGCGGCCAGTGCGTCGAGCGCGAAACGGTCCACGCCAGCGCGGGGCGGGTCCACCACCGCAGCGTCGAGGGGAACGTCCAGGTCGGGGAGAACCGCCTCGACCGGGCCTTCGACGATCTCCACGTTGTCGAACTCGGCGGTGTTCTCCAGCAGATCGGCGACGGCGGCGGGGGCCAGTTCGACGCCGATGACCAGTCCGGCGCGCGCGGCCAGGTGGGCGGTAAAGAGCCCCACGCCGCAGTAACCGTCCAGCACGGTTTCGCCCCCCCGCAGATCGAGGTACTCTGTCACCAGGCGCACCAGTTGGGCAGCCTGGGTGGTGTTGACCTGGAAGAAGGAGGGCGCAGAGATACGGTAGGTGCGGCCGGCGACGACCTCTGTGATGTGGTTGTGACCGATGAGGTTGGCGTGACGACCATCGGAGAGGAGCAGGACACAAGAAGCGGGCAGGTCGCTCTCCAGAGAAGGCGGCAGATCGTCCTCTGTCTCAAAGATGAGCATGCGGTCACCGGTGGCGGCACCGGCACGCAGGGAGAGGCGGCGCAGGCCGGGCAGGTCGAGGGCGAGGGCGGCGTGGAGGTCGGACAGGAGCGGGTGCAGGATCGGGCACTCGTCCACGGCAATGACACCAGCGCCAGCGGCGGCCTGGAAGCCGAGGCCTCCATCCGGGGCGGGGTGGAAC
>CAYQTW010000326.1:0-4271 GCA_964420485.1 uncultured Anaerolineales bacterium | reverse complement strand
ACTGAGTCCATCCCCATCCTGATGCGCATCCCCCTGGACCGGCGCATCGCCGAGGCATACTCGGATGGGGGAACGTTGGTGGAGGCGCTGCCGGAATATCGGGAACGGTTTCGGGGGTTATACGAGAGGATTGAGGAAATGCTGAACTAGGCTGGTTCTGGGATGAGGGCGATCCCCTCGGCCTGGATAGCCTGGTAGATGGGGAAACGGTAGCGGGATAACTTTTCCCAGTGAGAGCGGCCTACGGCAAACGTCGAGATCAAAAGGTCGTATTCCAGCGACACGCGCGCCGCCAATCGGCGGACGCTCGAACGTAAGTGGGGGTCATCACCGGTCAAGACTATGAGCACGTCAATGTCCGAATCGGGACCTGCGTCGCCCCGCGCTTTGGAGCCGAAGAGAACTACCGATTGAATTTGGCTGTCATAGCGCGTATGTAGCCGCCGGGCCAAGGTCTTTAGGGCTTGGTGCTCAGTATCTGTCAGGGCAGAGTGCTCGTCCATCAGAGCCATCCCTCTTTCTCAAGATAGCGGGACACTCGCTCCACAAACCGGCGAGCGTCCTCTAGTTTTTCCCTGGTCGTCGCCGGCTCGGCCTCGAAAGTCATATCGTAGTCACCGACTATCCGAGCATCCATCACATCTCCATAGATGTCGCTGTATTCGGGCTCAATCAGCCCTGGCTTGACGAAATACTGACGAAAAGCAGCGATCACGCCACTGTGCTTGCTGCGGCTAATGTCCTTGACTAGAAGCAAGCCGCTTGCAGCGTAAAAGATAGCATAGTAGGCGCGATTGATGGCCGTAGCGTAGAAATCATTTTCAATGCTCGACGCTGCTGACTTCAGCGACTGGTGGGTGTGATCGAGATAGGTCTGGATTTGGTAACGCTTGTTTAAATATCTTCACTCATATTCACATTATATTGCATTGAAAGCGTGTTGTCAAGGGAGGCAATGATGAAACAACTGGTCATTCTCAGCGGCAAGGGAGGCACCGGCAAGACGACCGTCGCGGCGGCGCTGGCCCACCTGGCCTCCCAGGAGATGCCCGTCGTCCTGGCCGATGCCGACGTGGACGCGGCCAACCTGGAACTGGTGCTCGACCCGGCCAAGCAGGAGGAGCACGACTTTATGGGTGGGCAGATAGCGATGATTGCCCCGCAGAAATGCACTGCCTGTGGCATCTGTGCCGAGGTCTGCCGTTTCGATGCGGTTATTCCTGGTGACGAGGCGTACCGGGTGGACTCCCTGGCCTGTGAGGGGTGCGCTTCTTGCTTCTACCAGTGCCCCGAGGAGGCCATACGGATGGAGGAGCAACAGGCCGGGTTGTGGTTCCGCTCCGACACCCGCTTCGGCTCCCTCTTTCACGCTCACCTCTTTGCCGCGCAGGAGAACTCGGGCAAACTGGTCACCATAGTCAAGCAACAGGCCCACCTGCGGGGACTGGACACCGGGGCGGCGTTGGTGGTAGTGGACGGGCCGCCGGGGATCGGCTGCCCCGTCATCTCTGCCAGCGCCGGGATGGACCTGGCGCTTCACGTGGTCGAGCCGACCGTCTCCGGCGTGCACGATTTAGAGCGCATCATGTCCACCACCGACCACTTTGGTGTGCCATCATTGGTGCTGATCAACAAGGCAGACCTGAACCCGGCGCGGGGTGGCGAGATCGCTGCCTTCTGCACGGAGCGCGGGGTGGAGTTAGTGGGGAGGATCCCCTACGACGACATCGTGACGGAGGCGATGGTGCAAGGCCGGCCGGTGACGGAGTACGCCAATGGCCCGGTGACGGAGGCGCTGAAGGGAATGTGGTCACGGGTGAGGGATCTGATCCTCTCCGATGAGATTGGGTATCCAAAAGATGAGGAATTGGAATGGGAATGAGAATCCTCTGCCTGATTGGCCGACAAATTTAACATTCGTGACCGTGCCATAATGGATTGCTGTATCAGGGAAAGAACCTGATTTCAGCGCGACGCAAAAAGGAGAGCAGGGTCATGAAGAACATAGTCGGTCTGATCGTGAATCCCGTGGCCGGGATGGGTGGTAGCGTCGGCCTCAAGGGAACCGATGGAGAGACGTACAAGAAGGCGTTGGAATTGGGCGCTCAGCCGGTCACCTCCAGGAGGACAAAGGACTGCCTGTCCCGTATTGAGAATAAAGATGGGCTTTATCGGCCAAAACGCCAACGACTGGCACATCCACATCAGACATTCGTATCATCTCAATATTCTGGGGCACTTTTAACGTAGCCGCGCTTTCCATAGCGCGTTATGCCCGCGAGGTATGGAAACCTCGGCTACATTGCCCCACTTTATTGAGCAGATACAGACATTCTTTCATCAAGGGAGGGTAAGGATGAGCGTGATATCGGCACAGGTCAGTCTTTACCCGCTGCGGTAGGCCTCGATTGGGCCACCCGTCCGCGAGGCAGTGCGCGTCTTCCGCGAGTGCGGCCTGGAGACCTGCATGGGGGCGATGAGCACGTTGGTGTGGGGAGAAGAACAAACGATCTTTGCCACCCTGCAGGAAGCATTTCACCGGGCCGCAGGGCACGGAGACGTGGTGATGACCGTCACATTCTCCAATACTTGTCCGTTGCCTGAGGAGACCCTGAGGTGCCCCCCGGAAATATAGCCTTCGACGAGCACGTTGCCGCCCACTACGAAGCCTGGTACGAGACGCTGGATGGTCGCCGGGCCGACGAGTTGGAGAAGGGTGTCCTGGACTGGTTGCTGAAGCAAGGGTGGGGCGGACTTTCCAGTCTGCCGCCTGGACAGGCTAAAAAGCCTGCCCTACCGGGCAGCGTTTTGGAGATCGGGTGCGGCACGGGCCACTTTAGCCGCTGGCTGGGCGGCCAGGGGCTGACGGCGGTGGGATTGGATTACTCACCGGCTATGCTGGCGCAGGCGCGGGCACTGGACGGCGTGCCCCTGGTGCGGAGCGACGCCCGGTGGCTTCCCTTCGCCGATGATGCGTTCGACTTGACGGCACTCGTCACCACGCTCGAGTTCTTGGAACAGCCGCGGGAGGTACTGGCGGAGGCGCTGCGGGTGGCTCGGGGCGGAGTGATCCTGGGCGTTCTCAACCGCTGGAGTCTGATGGGGCTGCAGCGCCGCCTGACAGGGCTGTTCCGGCCAACGGTCTACGACGCCGCACACTTTTACGGCGTAGGGGAGTTGAAGCGGCTGCTGCGGTCAGCCGCAGGCAGGCAGGCGCGCATCGTGTGGCGTACCACTCTGTTCCCTCGCGGCTGGCCGTGGTCGCAGATGCGTTTGCCCTGGGGGGGCTTTATCGGGATGGCACTGATGGTGGAGGACAAAGAATGATGGACACACAAAAGATGTGGGTGAACAGCGACCGTTGCACGGGCTGCGGCGCGTGCGTCGAGGTATGCCCCACCGAGGCCATGGCCCTGGTGGAGGGCAAGGCGCGCGTTGACGAGGAGACTTGTATAGGCTGCGGGGCCTGCGCCGACGAGTGCCCTCAGAACGCTATCCAGCCCGTGGTGCAGGGCGAACTTGTTCCCGCTCCCATAGGGGCGCGGTACCCGCGCCCCTACCAACCCGGCCCACTGGCGCAGACGGCGGGCACGGCGGTCGTCGTCGCCGGCATGGGGCTGCTGATGAGAGCGGCGGGGGCGCTGGCGCGGGCAGTGGGTCGCTGGTTCTCGCGGCGGCCTGCGCCGACGAGGCCATCTGCGGGGAGTGGAACGTCCCCGGCGGGAGGCAGGGGCGGCACTGGACGCCAGCGACGTCACCGCCGGCGCGGGCGGTGAGGGAGGCGGCACGATGCGAATGACAACAAGGTGGACACTGCTGGTACTGATGGGCCTGCTGGTCGCAGGTTGTGCATCGCCAACCCCTCTGCTACCGACAGCAACGGTCGCGCCAACGCGCGCACCTGCGCCGACGGTCGCGCCGCCCACGTCCACCGTCGCCTCAACCCCAACCCGCCCTGCGCCCATCGCCACGCCCACGGCGGCCGCCCCCGGCGTCACCATCACCATTCTCTATGACAATAATGCTTACGACGAGCGGCTGGAGACGGCCTGGGGCTTTGCCTGCCTGGTGGAGGGGCCGGAAAAGATCATCCTCTTCGACACCGGCGGCGACAGTACCACGCTCCTGTCCAATATGCGCACGCTGGGGATCGACCTTCGGAGTGTGGACGTGGTCGTCATCTCACACGTCCACGGCGACCACGTCGGCGGGCTGGCCGGCTTCCTGGCGGAGAACCACGCCGTCACCGTCTACCTGCCCCAGTCCTTCCC
>CAYQTW010000325.1:0-4308 GCA_964420485.1 uncultured Anaerolineales bacterium | reverse complement strand
GCGGAACGTCTTCCGCCTGCAACAACGCATTTACCGAGCCGAACGTCGTGGAGACTACACGGCCACTGCCACGACCAAATTCACGACAAACGGTACTGATGGCAACAGCCCTCGCACTGAGGAGCCGCGTGACGCGAAAGTGTCAAGCGCGGTTCTGGAGTGGCGGCGGGGTGGGCGACCGCCCCGCCGACCATGACTTATGCGGCTAGGACGCTATTCACGTATTTGCCTACGGCGTATCTCGCATAACAAGTGGCAGATAGACAAAGACCTGAGTAAAACTGTGCTCTGAACTCGTGGTCGTGTTGCCGCTGCGGTCGGTGCTGCGGACTTTATAGTAGTACGTGGTCCCCGGTGTCAGCCCGGTCAGGGTGATTGTATGCTGCTTTGTGTAGAGCGGATCGCTCACCGTCTGGGGATATACACCTGGCTGCGTTCCGTAGAGGACGGTGCTGGTTGCGAACTCGTCGGTGATCCAGGAGATGGTGACGTTGCCGCTGCCCGTCGGCCTGGCGGTAATGCTACTCATCTGGGGCAAGGTGGTGTCGTTGAAGAGAGCGGCGGGGTAGGCCAGTGCTTCTTGGCGGTTGACGTTAGCATACTGAAAGATGATCCGGTCAGACACCTGCCCCAGCAACGTCTGGAGCGCGCTGGGCACAGCAATCAGACCATCCCTGCGGATGGTATTGGCATACTGTACGACAACCCTGGCAGATACTTGATCGAGCAGCGTTTGTAGTGAACTGGGCACAGCGACCAACCCGACGGGGCGCAGTTCATTGGCATATTGCAGCACAATGCGCGGCCCGACCCCGGCAATCGAGTCCAGTAAGTCTTGGGTCATGCTAACCGAAGTCTCCCTGACCTCATCGGCATAGTTGACAATGATCTGGTCGCTCGGCTTGCTTGCAGCAGGGACTGTGAAAGCGAGCACCGACAAAATCACGGCCAGTAGTAGTGCTACCTTACGAGCATTCATCATGGCACCCTGTAGACCAGTGCAAGACCGCCATAAGCGTAAGTAGGGTCAGAACTGGAGCCATATATCTCAATCGTATGAAACTGGTCTGGAAGCAGTTGGACTGCCGTTAAGGTTCCTTGAGATGTCTGCCAATAATGGCCATGGTCTTGAATTGTTACGCCGTCAAGTCTATACTGAGCAACGCCGTAGTTATGGGTAGTGGTACTGCCGAGAGACCAACTTCGTTCGTAATAGGCAAAACTCCCTGGTAGTTTGACCTCACAGGAGTCGGTCCCACTATATACCCACTCGACAATCAGCATCAGGTGAGTGGCATTCGGGTAGCGAAAGTCGTAGTAGGTACCGCTGGAGAAGGGGACACCAGCCTCACTTGCAACCACGGCAAGCGTGTTTTCCAGTTTGGTGGTAATGTTCGTGCGGCCGGTGTCATGGTACATTCGCCAATCGAAAATCTTGCCCACCGGGTCTGCCGCCAGGTAATAGGCCAGTATCCAGCCATCCGTGTGAACATAAACGTGAACGTCCTCCGTTTCACCGTAGTTCGCGACCGGCACCGAGCCGATAATGTAGTCGGCAGTCTCGACTTCAATGGTGCGGAACACGTCTCTGACATCGGCTAGATTGATGCTCGTGGACGCCTGGAAGTAAGCCGACATGCCCGCTTCGTCCTCGATTAAAGAGGCGACAGAGCCCGTCTCCGCCCTGGCAACGCCCACAAAAGACGGGGACTGGAGGCTGAAGACGTTGTTGGCGTTAGCCTGCGTGCCGGGCTCGTTCACCAGGCCAAAGGCCGCGAGCAAAACGACAGCCACCACAGCGACGAGTAAGGACCTGCGAATGCTTTTGGTATTCATTTTTCTCCCTCCTGAGAAGATGAAAGTAACTTGGCAAGAGTGCCGCCCAACTAATTATTCTGCCGCATTTCCTCTGCACAAGATCCCAAATGGCATCTTCTGCATATCTTGCCCCCCGGCGTTTTATGAAGCATTCTTCAAACAGCCGGCGCACCTACAGCGGCGCCACGGCCACTGCCACTGCCTGCTTGAACTCAGGGCTGTAAAAGTGCGCCCAGGCCTGGGGAAAAGTATCCAGCAGATGTTGGAGTTCGGTTTGCCTGGCCGCCAGGTAGGCCGCCACACCAGGGGCGACGATAGTCTGTGTCGGCAAGGACACTTTTTTGCCCTCGGTTTGGGCGTGGCCCCAGGTGCCCCAGGTCAGGAAATCGCGCAATAGGCCGCTGGCTACCACCGCGTCCTGGAGGTCCCCCAGGTGGTCCTGCAAGTCCTTCATCTCTTGAATCAAAGGCTTGGCCTCTGGCCCCAGCACTTCCTGAAAGAACTCGAGCGTGTAGCGCAACCCCTTGGCGGCTATCCGCAGCCGGTGCAACCGTTCCAGGGGGACGTCTGGCCCGGTCACCCATTCGTCGTAGGCCTGGACGGCCGCCAACCGCTGGTGCACCGCCACCGGCACGACGTGCCGCAGGCGGTAGGGCAGCGGCTCACCTTGCTCCGAGAACACCGGCAACGCTCCGGCGTCGGACGTTTGCAGGAACTCGCCAAATCGTTCCTTGAAGCGGGCATAACGGTCACTGTCCAGGTAAACCAGCATCCTGGCCCGGGCCTGCTCGCGTTCCGCCTCCCAGACCTTTTGCAGCGGGGCCAGGCTGTCCTGCTGCGCCGGCGGCAGCGTGTCCAGATAATGCTGGCTCTTTTCCCAGAACACGTCCAAGTCTCGCACAGCGCCCAACACCCGGCCGGTGCGCCGCAATCCCTTGAGAACCGGCCTCAACTGTTCCGTGTCCAAATAGTCGCCAAACACGCGGAAGGCAGCCCGCATCCGCCGGGTGGCCACCCGCATATCGTGTAGTTCCTCGATGTCCTCGCCCAGGCGCGTGCCCGGCTCGTGGTACAGCATACGCTGAAAGTGAAAGTAGAATGTCTTGCGGGCCGCCTCGGCCATCGCATCGTCCGCCTCCAGGCCCGGCTTTTTGGGCGGTTTCTTGGGCGGCTTTTTTGGGGTTGGACGAACTATTGGTGCCTCTAGGGGCGGGGGCAACTCTTCCGGTTCTGGTGGGGACGCTGGCTCTGGGGAGGGCGCCGGTTGAGCCGCTGCCAGAACACGGCCGGGAAAGATGTCCAGCCGGTGCTTGCGGAACCGGGCCAGCCAGTAGCGCGCCGTCCGCGCCGACAGACCGGCGCTGACGCCCGCTTGCGCCTGGGTCATCCCTTCGTCCAATGCCAACAGAGCCCGCGCGCGCCGGCCGTACATGTCGTCGCGGGTCGCGGTCTGTCGCAGGATGACCTGCTCCTGCGGCTTTAGCAGCCCGTCTTCCGGCGCAGTCTGCTCCAGGAAGGCCAACGCCCGCTCGAATTTGGACCGAGGTTCGGGCTCCAACCCCCACTCGTCCTGCAAACAGGCCACGATTGTCGCCAGGTCGTCCTCGCTGCCCTGCGGCGCCAGTTCCGCCTCCAGTTCGAAATAAGTCTGCTCCCTCTCGCCAGCGGCCAGGTGTACCTCGTCCAGGCTCAATTCGGCCACCGGCCGCTCGCCCTGACTCATCAGGCGAACGACTCGCGTCTGTTGCAAGTCAACGAGCGGCGCCAGCGGGGCCTCCCCGATCAACTGGAGCACCCGGTCGCGCACCGGGCCGGCGGGCCACTCCGTTGGTGGCTGGTCGGACGGCAGCGCGACCTCTAGTTCCTCCCGCCGGTGGACAGCGCCTTGAGCGCCTCCCAGCCCTTTGAGCGTGAACAACACCTCCTCACCCTGCTCTCGCCGGCGGCAGGCGTAGCCGGCGGCCAGGATCAGCCGGCCGGCTGTGTCCAGGTAGGTATCGCGCATCTGTTTGATCTGGCCGGTCGAGAGCGCAAATCCGGCCAGGTGGTCAATCGCTTGCAAGCGCCGGAGGGTTTCCGCGTCGGGGAGAGCGAACTTGGCTTCGATTTCCATCGTCCGTGCCTCGTGAGTTGATTGTGGTTGCGGGCCTATCGGGGAGTCTGTGTACATTGTATCATATACGGGTAGGGTTGGCAAACCGCATCGAGTGCGAATGTACCAAAAACCCGCAGGGTCTCGCGGACTCTGCGGGTAGCACAAAACGGAAAAGGTACCAGAATCACGTCACCGCGCCGGGATTTCATACAACTCTCTCCAATTGTCGTAGACGGCATCCTCTTCATTGTCCCACACGCGGTGCAAGGCGGCTTCAGAGAGGAATGACCAACTCTGTTGTTCAGCGTGTTCACCAAGCAGATCGGTCAAACAACCAGATTGGGCAGTAATACCCTTCACCTTGTCTCCCAGCACGATGCGCACGTCCACCGCCC
>CAYQTW010000324.1:0-4313 GCA_964420485.1 uncultured Anaerolineales bacterium | reverse complement strand
CACGATAGAAGTATAGCACATCCCGGCACTTTTTTCAATCGCCATGCTGTGCTATAATGCGCTTTGCGGGTTACAGGCGCAGGATGGAGATCACATTCAGGAGGTAGTACTGGAGATGCAAGACGTAACGTTTCTATCCGAGGGCGACCGGCTGGCTGCGGCGCTCTTTGTGCCGGGGCAGACCCCCGCTCCGGCGGTCGTATTGGCCCACGGCGTGTTCGAGTTCAAGGAGGACTTTTTCGACTATGCCGGGCATCTGGCCGGGGCCGGCTTCGTGGCGCTGGCGCTGGACATGCGCGGGCACGGCGCCAGTGAGGGCAACCGCTACGGCTGCGACGAGGACCAGTGGGCCGCCGATGTGGTGGCAGCGATGGACTATCTGGAGGCGCGGCCCGAGGTGGAGCAGGGCCGCTTTGGCCTGGTAGGACTCAGTTCAGGCGGCACGGCGGTCTTGCGCGCTGCCGCCCGGCCCGACCCACGAGTGCATGCGCTGGTGACGCTGGCGGCCTCCTTTCAGACCAACCTGTCGGCAATGGAGCGGGCCATCTTTGTCGGTCTGCGCGCGGCGGGGGTGGTCAAGCGCGCGCTCACCGGCAACGACCTGCGGGTCAACCTGGTCAGCATCGCCAACACGATGGTCACGGCCGAGGACCCGGCGGTGGACGAGCATTTCCACACCGCGCCCCGGCTCGTGGACGCCTTTGAGCACGTCCCCTTTCCCGGCGCGTGGAACGGCTTCGTCGTGGACATCCGGGACGAACTGGGGCGCGTGCAGGCGCCCACGCTCGTGATCCACGGCGCTCAGGACCAGATGGAGCCCGTCAGCGGCGCGCACGTGCTCCACGAGACGCTGACGTGTGAGAAGGAACTGCGCATCGTCGAGGGCAGTGGGCATCTGCTTCACCTGGATTACAAGAAGGATGAGGTGTTCGCGCTGCTGTTGGATTGGTTTCAGCGGCATTTGCAAAAGTAGCATTTGCGCATTAACAAGTTACCAGGTACAATCAGGGTCAACTTTTGGAGGTAAACGATGGGCTTTGAATACGTGACCGCGACGGATTTCGACCGTGCCTGGCTCAACTTTGAACTGGACCTGCCGCTGGAGGTGCAGCCAGGAGGGCCGCCGAACCCTTTTTACGTGGACCGGCCCGGCAATCCGGTGGCTGAACTGGAGCAGGCGCTCCTGGCCCCCTTCTACCGGCTGCCCAAGTACTTTTTTTCCGGTCACCGGGGCTGCGGCAAGTCCACCGAACTGCGCCGCGTGGCGGTCAACCCCGCCATCCGCGCCAAGTATTGGCCGGTGCACTTTACTATCCAGGACGAGGCGGACGTCAACAGCCTGGATTACCGGGATATTCTTCTGGCCATCGGCGGGCAGATGTACCGCCAGTACCGCGCCGGCGGGGGACGGTTGCCCAAACAATTGTTGAACGAGTTGGACCAGTTCCGAGGACGGATAGAGAAGGATGTCACTATCACCTCCGGCCACCTGACCGGGAGCGAAGTCGAGGGCAAACTGGACGCCTTTTTCGCCCAGGCAGGCATCAAACTGAAACTGGAGCCCAGGATTCGCACCGTCGTCCGCCAGGTCATCGAGGAGGACATCACCGGGCTGCTAAATCTGCTCCACACGATCTCTATCGCGATCTACAACACGACCGGGCGATGGCCCCTGGTGCTGATTGACGACCTGGACAAGCCCGACCCGGCGCGGGCACGCGAGATCTTTTACGACCACCGGGGAGTAATGCTCCAGCCCAACGTCGCTATCGTCTACACCGTCTCCAGCCACCTATTTTACAGTCCCCAGTTCGAGGCCATCCGCGACCGGGCGATTTTCCTCCCCAACGTCAGACTGCACCCGCACCGGAAGCCGGACGAGTGCGACGCCGGGGGCTACCGCACGATGCGCATGTTCGTTCACAAGCGCATGCATCCTGACCTGGTCGCATCCGACGCGCTGGAGGAGGCCATCCGCACCAGCGGCGGCGTCTTTCGCGAGATGTGCCGCGTGATGCGCTACGCCGTCGGGCGAGCCAGGGTCAAGGTGCAACCCCAGGTCGAACTGGAGGACGTGCGCCGCGCCGGCGCCGAGATTCGCAACGAGTACCGGCGCATCCTCACCTCTGAACAGCGCCACCTCCTCCTGGAGGTGCACGATCACAACCGGCTCGACCAGCCCGACCAACTGGGGCCGCTGATGCAGATGTTGGCCGCGCTAGAGTACCGCAACGACGAGAACTGGTGCGACGTTCATCCGGCGTTGGTTCCTTTGCTCACCGAGGAGTAGGCTGCCCGTGCAAACAATGAAACCAGAACTGGACGAACCCTTCGCCGAGCGGGTAGACCGGCTGGCCCGTGAACTGGAACTGGCCATCCGCTGGGATCGTCCTTCTATTCTGCTGGCGGTCTACTCCTCCGAGTTCGTGCGCGCCGACGCGGAGGCGGCGCTGGAGGCGTGGCTGCACGAGCAGGGACAGGAGATGGCGCGCATCCAGGTGACCAAGCCGGCCGACGCCGACGTGCCGCTGCGGTTGCGTGAGTGGCCCGACCGCGACCGGACGGTCTTTTTCGTCTCCGGCCTGCGCCGGGGCGAACCAACCTCGTGGAACGCGCTCAACGTCCGCCGCGAGTACCTGGTGGAGGATCGCATCCGTGCCGTTTTCTGGCTGACCGAGGGAGAGGCGACCGAACTTGCCCGCCGCGCCCCCGACTTTTGGGCCTTTCGCCACCGCACCGTCGAGTTCGTGGAACCGCCGGAGGTGGGCCGGGCGGTTCGGACGGCCCGCGAACTGACCTGGATGGGATTCGAGGAAAAAATATCACCGGAGGAGCGGCGGGCGCGCATCGCCTTCCGCAAGCAACTGCTGTCCGAGTTACCCGATTCGCCGGAGACGGCCGCCGCCCGCGCTGATCTGCATTACACACTGGGCGGGCTGTTCTACTTCGAGCGTGACTACCGGGCAGCGTTGGAGCACCTCCAGGTCGCGCTGGAACTGGCGCAGCAAACCGGTGACGCTCAACTACTACAGAGCTGGATACACAACAGCCTGGGTAACGTCTACGCCGATCTAGGCCGGCACGAGGATGCCATCGCTGAATATCAGAAAGCCATCAAACTCGACCCTGACGACGCCTATCCCCACAACGGCCTGGGCAACGTCTACCGTGACCTGGGCCGGCACGAAGAGGCCATCGCCGAATTCCAGCAGGCCATCGAACTGGACCCCAGCCTTGCCTACCTCCACAACAACCTAGGCGCCGTCTACCGCGACCTGGGCCGGCAGGAGGAGGCTATCTCCGCCTTCCAGCGGGCCATTGAACTGGACCCCACTTACGCCTACCCCCACAACGGCCTGGGCAACGTCTACCGCGACCTGGGCCGGCACGAGGAGGCCATCACCGAATACCAGAAGGCCATCGAACTTGGTGGGCTCAACGACCACGAGCTTGCGGTTGTCCACAACAACTTGGTCGCCGTCTACCGCGACCTGGGCCGGCAGGAGGAGGCCATCGCCGAATACCGGCGGGTCATCGAACTTGGTGGGCTCAACGACCACGAGCTTGCGGTCGTCCACAACGGCCTGGGCAACGTCTACCGCGACCTGGGCCGGCAGAAGGAGGCCATTGTCGCCTATCAGAGTGCCATCGAATTGGATCCTACCGATGCTGTACTCCAATCGTCGTTCGCCGCCGCCTGTCGCGAGATGGGCCGGGAGGAGGAATACGAAACTCACATCCGGCGCGCCCGCGAACTGATGGCGAACGAGAGCGAGTACAACAAGGCCTGCATCGAGTCCATCGCCGGGAACGTGGACGTGGCGCTAGAGCACCTGGCGAAGGCATTGGAGAAAGCACCGGGCTTGCGCACCTGGGCCCGCCGCGATCCCGATTTCGCCTTCATCCGCGACGAGCCACGCTTCCGCGAGTTGGTGGGGAGTACCTCGGATAGGGGAAACATATGATGACTGGCACATCGTCCATTTCCCCATCCGTGGTACTCTTTCTCCACAACCTGCTCCTGGCCGAATACGGCGACCACCCCTGGCATCCCCACGATCCCGTCGCCAGCCTTATCCTGACCATCCTCTCCCAGAATACCAACGACGTCAACCGCGACCGGGCCTTTGAGTATCTGCGGGAGCGGTTCCCCACGTGGGAGGCGGTGCGCGACGCCCCGCCGGAGGCGCTGGTCGAGGCGGTGCGCCCGGCGGGGCTGGCGCCCACCAAGGCCCCCCGCATCCAGGCGGCGCTGCAACGGGTCACTGCCGAGCAGGGGGAAATCTCTCTCGACTTTCTGGCCAGTCTACCGC
>CAYQTW010000323.1:0-4313 GCA_964420485.1 uncultured Anaerolineales bacterium | reverse complement strand
AGGTTTGCCGGTAGCAAAAGGCACTACACCGGCGAATTTCGCTCCCTTTGCCCCTCCTTAACTTGATGCGTATGGGGTGTTGGGGAACTTTGCTCCGGCCGGCCGGAGATGGAGTTATGCGTTGGCGATCAACTTGTAGCCTCGCCCGCGCACGGTGAGGATGAGCACGGGGTGACGCGGGTCGGGTTCCAGTTTCTCGCGCAGCCGCTTGACCAGGCTCTCGATCTGGTAATCGTACACCTCGGCCCGATACTCAGGCCAGACTACCTCGGCAATCTCCTGCTTGCTGCATATCCGGCCAGTGTTGCGGTAGAGCAGATCGAAGAGGGTTTGCTCCTTGGGGGAGAGAGTGATCGGCTTGCGGTTGACCCATATCTCGCCTGTGGCCTGATCTACGACCAGCAGGGGGAACTCAGTTATGCGGAAGGTGGCCTCGGGGTCACGGAAGGTGAAGACGGCGCTGGCGACGGCGATCTCATCGCCATCGCGCAGCGTCTGGGGGGTGGTGATGCGGCGTCCGTCGAGGAAGGTGCCATTGGCGCTTCCTAGATCATGCAGGGTGGCGGTCTCGCCGTCCCAGCGGATCTCGGCGTGGCGGCGGGAGGCTCGCTTATCTGGGACGTAGACGTCGCAGTTGCGGGAGCGGCCCAGGGTGATGACCGGGCCGGCGAGGGGGAAATGCTGCCCGGCGGTGTCTTCCAGGTAGGGGACGCGCTCGCTCATCACGGGGCCACCTCATAGACGACGCGCAGCGTGGGCCGGTCGGCGGGGTCGGGTTGTTCGCTCATGTAGACCCAGTGGTGGGCCTGGTTGTGGCTATCCTCCGACATCATCACCACCAGGCCGTAGTTGGGTTCGCCACGTTCGTGCCAGAATACCAGCGCTTGTCTCACATCAAAAGTCAGCCACCCCACGTCGGGCACGGGGGCGACGTCGAGCGGCGTGGGGTCATAGTCCACGCCAGCGACCAGGCCCGGCGCGCTCCACGGCGCGTTGTAGGTCGCTGTGGCGGGCTCCCAGGGGGTCAGCACGCGGTAAACTACGGCGGCGCCGGGGAGGGATTGCTCGCCCCACAGTTCCACCCGCAGTGTGAGCGTGGCCGAGACGATGGTGGCCCCTGCGGGCAGGCCCGCCAGATCGAAGCGCAGCAGAAGTCGGTCGGGCGTGAGCGGGCCTTGCAGGTGTACCAGGTCGGTTTCATGCCATACTTCGTCGGGCAGGTCGGGGTTAAGCCAGGTGTCGTCTACTATGTCCGGGCCTTCGAGGACCAGTGTACGAGAGGGCTCCTGGACGACAGGGGTGGGAGTGAGACGGCTCAGGAAGCGTCGTATCCGAAAAGGACGGGTGGCGAGCAACAGGAGCAGGCAGATGACACCGGTAGCGGCGATCAACGCTACGGTGCGCAGGACACCATGAAGCCGGGAAGCGGGCAGCATCTTCTGAAGCCATCCGCTGGCTGCGCCAAGAGCACTGCGCAAGGTGATGTGCCGTCGGGAGGGGGGCGGTGCAGCCTGCGGCGATTCGAGGGCGGCACGAAGGGCACGGCTCATTTCGCCGGCCGTCTGGTAGCGGTCGTCGGGGTCTTTGGCCAGCGCCTTGAGGATCACCCGCTCGACCGCTTCGGGCAACTCCGGGCGGATGGAGCGAGGCGAAGGCAGCGGTGCGGTGATGTGCTTGAGGATGACCGCGTAGGGGGTGTCAGCGTCGAAGGGGACACGTCCGGTGCAGAGTTGGTACAGCAATATCCCCAGCGCGTAGATGTCGGAGCGGGCGTCGCCGGGCTCCCCCCGGCCTTGCTCAGGGGACATGTAGGCCGGGGTGCCCAGCGTGCCGCCGCTCTCGGTGACGACTGTCGCATCCACCATGCGGGCGATACCAAAATCGGTCAGTACAGGGCGCCCGTCGGCAGTGATGAATATGTTGGAGGGCTTGACATCGCGGTGTACCACTCCCTGGCGGTGAGCATGGTCCAGCGCGTCGGCCAGTGTGCCCACGATGCGCTCCGCCTCCTCCAGTTCCATTCGCTCGTCCCGGCAGTCCAGGTCGTGCAACCGGGCCTTGAGGCTGGTCCCTTCCAGATACTCCATCACCAGGAAGGCCAGCCCTTCGGCGGTGTCAAAATCGTAGACGCGAACGATGTGGGGGTGCTGGAGCGCAGCGATGGCGCGGGCCTCCCGCCGAAAGCGTGCTGCGAAATTCTCATCGCTGGTCAGGTGGGGATGCAAGACTTTGATGGCGACGTAGCGGTCCAGATCGGCCTGGTACGCCTTGTAGACCTGAGCCATCCCGCCCTGGCCCAGTTTTTCGACGAGGCGGTATTTGCCGAGTGTTTTGCCGGTGAGGCTGAACATGCCGGAGTCCCCTGTGGTATCACTGGCCGAGTGGATGTGCTTTTCTTCCCCGCTCATCGTTCACGTTTCCCTGGGCTTTGCTACCGGATATTATATTCACCTGGAGGAATAGGTCAAGGCCCGGCGAAAATCAGGTGACAGTCACCTCCGAGGTGACTGTCACCTGAGGATGAGCGGCAGATAGACGTCGAAGTGGGGCCAGAAAGCGTTGTTGGAGAGGGACGACCAGTCTCCTTCGGCGTTCTGGGACTTGAGGGCGAAGTAGACGATGCCGCTGGCGTAGGGCACCGTCGCCGTGTAGGTCTCGGTGCTGCCAGGTAGCGTGTCGGTGAGCAGGGTGGCGCCGGCCCAGTTGGCCTCGCTGATGAGGGTGCCTGAGTAACGCAAGGTGTAGGTGACAGCGTTGGTCGGCGCGGTCCAGCGCAGGGTGGCGGTGAGGGTGCCGGTGGCGGTGATGGCCTGGGTCACGCGCAGATCGGTGACGGCGGCAGGCGGGGGCGTGCCGTACTCATAAGCGCCGATGTCGGGGGCAGCCCCAACGTAGTCGTCGTTGATGCCGGGGATGACGACGCCCACGTCAATCAGGTCGCTGGTGGAAGCCAGGGTATAATCACCGCTCGCTGCGTCCGCAAAGCCGGGGATGACGTTGAAGCCGTGGGGTTCCTGGCCTGTCAGCGACTGAAAGGTGGGCAGGTCGTGCATGTGCCGGTCGGGGCCGTTGCCCCAGTAGACGAACTCGTCGGGGTTGGTGGTGTACAGGTCGTCGTAGTCAAAATCAATCGGCTGGGTCTCGTTGTAATTGTTGAGCGCATAATCTGTGCCCGACCAGACGTTGTTGCGGGCGTAGATGATCTCCCACGTGCCCGGTGCTTTGATGTAGATGCCGTTGTTACCCGGCAGAGCGGCGTCGCTCGTGTTGTGAAAAAGGTACATTGGGCCGGACTGTCCGTAGCCGCTGTTGAACTTAAAAGGGCTACCGGAGTAGTCGTTATTGCCCACGCCGGTGCGGTAGATGAGGTTACGGATAGCGTACACCGGGCCGTCGTAGACCGGAGCCAGCGAGATGCCCATCAGCACGTCGTGGAAGGTGTTACCCCAGATGCGCACGTTGCTGCATTGGCCGTCTGTTTCCATCCCATCGTCGCCCATGTTGTAGATTACGTTTTCGTAAACGTCAGTCTCGTTGGTCACGGCAGCCGTACTCGATGGGCAGATGCCAAAGCCATCGAAATCGTCGTGGAAGGTGTTGCGGCGGATGACGTTGCCCCGTCCGGTAGCCGGGTCGTAGAAGACAATGCCCCCATCTTCCAGTCCCCCCAATTCTTTTATGTCATCCCAGGGCCAATCAAAGATGGTATCGTAAAACTCGCTATCCTGTATCACATTGCGGTGAGACTCGCGCTTGATGCCGATGCCCAGGTCATTGGAGGCGAAAGTGCAATCCTGCACCAAATTGTCGCTGGCCCCGTCGAAGTAGATGGCTTTCGGATACCCCCCCTGCCCGTAGTGGCGGAAGGTCAGGTTCAGAAAGTAGACGTAGTCCTGGGCAACGTAGAAAGCAGTGCTGTAACGGGAGATGACCATCGTCGCGCTGTTGGGATCGGCGTCCCCGGCCAGGTGAACGTAGAGAGTGTTGCCATCGGCGTAAAAGCCGGGAGTGTTGTCACGACTCAGATTTTGCAGGTTGGTCAGATTTTCATAGGGGAAAAGCCGCTGACCGTCGGCCAGGACCAGGTGGGTGCCGTCGGTGTGTATGGTGGTGTAGTAGACGCCGCCACTCTGCGCTGTCCAGGCGAAAGTCGTCGGATCGGCTCCATCGAGAATGGCCGTTTCCCCCTCGTAGCCGCGGATGACGATGGGCGCACCTGACGCGCCGGAGCGGGGCAGGGAGATTTCATCCTGGTAGTAGACGCCGCCGCGCAAAACGACCTCCTGGCCGGGCTGGGCCGGGTTTATCCCCTC
>CAYQTW010000322.1:0-4325 GCA_964420485.1 uncultured Anaerolineales bacterium | reverse complement strand
TCCATCGCCTCGTCTTTCAACAGGTACCCCGCCGCCCCTGCCTCCAGCAGCCCAAAGATGTATTGCTCGTCGTCGTAACCGCTCAAGGCCAGCACCCGCACCGGCGAGCCGGCCGCCCGCAGGCGACGTGCCACATCTACACCCGTCACCCATTCGGCGGGTTTATCCTGAGCATGGTCGAAGGGCTCAGGGCGAGCCCCGGGCATCTCCATGTCCAGCAGCAAGACGTCCGGCGCCAGTTCCTCGGCCAGCCGCAGCGCCTCCTCGCCATCGCTCGCCTCTGTGACCACGACGACGTCGGAGGCCCGCTCCAGCAGGTTGCGGATCCCTTCTCGCACCACCGGATGGTCGTCGGCCAACACCACACGGATTTGCTCCTCCCCACCCATTTCTCATCTTTTACAAGAGTAGATATGCGTCAGCGCGCCCCAACTATACCCCAGGCCGGGGCAATGGGCAAATCGGTCGTACAGCAGTGTAGTAGCCACCAGACGAAGCAAGCGCCGAGCACCAGTCGTTGCCGTTGCCCGGCGCTCGTCTTCACGCCGCATCGCGCTACCATTCTTGCCCCCGCTCGGTGGTCAGCGGCCGCCGGAACGAGCCTTCAGGGAATGGGAATCGCTCTGTCAATCCTGTAGTGGTACGTAGTCCACATTAGCCTCTTCCACGACCAACCGGGTTTTGCCCGTTTCCACCTCCAAAAGCCACATCGTGTGCCTGGGGCATAAGAAAAGAACGTAGTTGTCTCCATCACCTGGCAACCAGCGAGGAAGATACTCTCTGCCCGCGCCGCTCGTGAGTTGCCGTCGTTGGCTGCCGTCGCTATTCATTGTCCACAGGTGACTGTGTGAGTACGGGTGCTGAGTGGAGGCAAAGATAATCTGTGCACCGTCTGTAGACCAGCGGGCATCAGTATCACTCCACCCTTGAGGCGTCAGGGGTACAGGCACAGTGGTCGTCGGCCAGTCCAGTGTCCACAATTGCCCCGGTGTGCCCTCGCCCGTGCTGCCCAACAGCAGTGTCCCGTCTCGACTTTGATCCAGCAGTCGCGTGTTCTCAGTGATCCTTTGCAGACGGCGTGTGTTCAGATCGAGGGCGTAGAGGGTCGGTGCGCGGATCTCGTCGGGAAAGAAGCGGTTGGCGAAGAGAAACCGTTCATCCTGGGACCAGTAGAGCCAGCGCCAGCCTATAGATTCACCGGCGTCCTTGGGAATAATGCGCTCCTGCCGGCTCCCATCTGGCGAGATCAGCCAGAGTTCATCCTGTTCCATTCCGGCCGGCGCCTCTGGAGGCCCGGCCTCGAGAGGTGTGACCGCGCAGGCAATGCAGTCTCTGGCCGGTGACCAGGCCAGGCTGCTCACGGCGTGAGATGTATCGAACGCGAGTAGTTGCTGCTCCTCACCGGAGTGCAAACTGACACGCCACAATTCTTCGCCGAAGGTGGCATCCAAGTGCCGCGCGTAAACCACCCAGCGTTGCTCAGGATCTACGACGAAAGCAGTCACCCGGCTTGGAGAGGGCAGACTGGTCAGGTACTGCACCTCTCCGGAGGCCTCAGCCAGGCAAAGTTGCCTACCCCTCTGACCACATGTGTAGACCACCTGGAAGGGAGGAATGTCCACCGCAGGTGTTGCATCGCCTTCAGTCGGTGCGGGCGTGGGGGTTGTTGGGCTGAAGGTGGCTGGCGTCGTTGTTGCGGGAGGGATGGGAGTCGCCGATGGTGGTGTGGAAGGGGAGGACGTGCAGCTTGCTACTATGAGCAAAAGAATGATGAGGATGACCCACTGCCCCACCGTCTTACCCCCCATTTGCATAACCGTCATGACTGCCAGACCGGCAAGGAGAATAGGGATTGCCAGAATACCAGGCCGTGCCCGGCAGAGTGCGAGTCCAATACGCTGTGTCCTCTTTCAGGCTCTCCAGCAAGTTAGAGGGTCTCAATACTCGCGCACTTCTATGTACCATTTCTCTGTGCGCTTGTCCTCGTACGATAACGCCATCTTCCGCTCCCAGACACTCGTCGGCCCTCCATAATAGGCGATTGCTTGCCCCTCTCGCCACATAGGGATAAACCCATCCACGATGTTGCGCTCCACGTCGTAGAGAAAAAAACTCACGTCACCCATGTAGCGTTGAAAGCACACCAGGCCATCCCCCAAACATAGAAATCCCCCCCACTCGGACGGCCTGGACAGATTGATCCCTTCGTCCGTCTTCCAGTTGTAGATCACGATCGGCCCTATGTCTCCGAAGCCTTGCCGCCAGGTGACATAGTCGCCCTGGATACGCGGCTGCCCCGAGCGGCCGTCGTAGGACAACTGGGTATATTCCTGGGTCGCCAGATTGTACATGAAGACGTTAGCCTGGTTCACTCCTCCCGCCGTGCTTCCCCGGCTCCACACCACCCGCTCGCCATCTATGTCCACGTAGCCCACGTTGTCCGGCATAATGGCGCTGGTGATGACGCTGATCCGGTGGAGGGTCAGATCGTAAGCCTTCACGTAGGATACAAAGTCGTCGCTCTCCTTCCTCAGGGCGGCCCAGACCAGCGTGTCGCCGGAGACGGCCGCGTAGGCCCCTCGGGGCACCGGTACCCCCGCCTGCTCCGCGCTGTCAATGAGAATCTCCTCACCTGTGGCCGTGTTCCTGGCATAGAGTATCCAATCCACACCCCAGCCGGAGTGGGTCTGCCAGACCAACCACTCCCCGGAGACGTCTATGTCCGTCATAGTTCCCTGAGGGCCGTATATGCTGGAGGCCACGCTCGTCATCACCCCTGTGTTGAGATCATACATCAAGATCTCGCCCAAATACCCATCCCGACGAGAGCCGGTGATGAAGAGCCGATCCCCTTCCAACACAGGCCCCGCATACTCGACAGGTGACTCGATGGTCAGCACGGTGGTATAGTTCAGCTTACCAAGAGTAGGAATAACCGGCCTTTCCCTAGGAACCGGCGTGGCCGTCGGCAAAGGGGTTGGCGTGGGCCAGCGGTTGGGCACGTCCAGCGTCCCCAGAGAAACGATCGCGGTGGCCTCCGACGCAGCCAGCGTCGTCGTAGAGGCAGGGGAGAGAGATGGCACGGGCGTTGCTTCTGGTGCAGCGGGTGTTTCAGTCCTTGCAGGAATAGCCCGGCCACACGCCGCCAACAGGACCGCCAGGGCCAGCAACGCCGTCAACGCCGAGCGGCTATTGCCTCTTACCATCGTTGGCTTCTTCATAGTCCGTCTCCTCGTTCCAGGCATCGTAGACGTGCAAGGGGATGGCGAGGCGGTCGCCTCGCCATCCCACAGCGAAACCGGCCAAACGTGAGCGGCGGCATCACCAGATGACCAGCCTGCCCCCATTCGTTGTATCAATGTGATTATTGTAGAACGTGTTTATGGAGATCCAGTGCCAACCAAAGGGATTCCCATACATGGTTGCGCTATTGGGGGCCGAATCACCGTAGCGAACCTTGTTGTTGTAAAAGTTATACCTGTTAGCAGCGACGAAGTGACCACAGCTATGTTGGCCCCAACTTGGCAGCCATTTAGTCTCGACTGAGTTGTTGAGGGGATGACCGCACCAGTAGATGTCCGCTTCCAGGAGAGTCTTGTAGGCGTTGACCGACGCCGGGTAGTTCTTCTCGTACCAGGCCGTGCCTATTTCGTCGTTGACGATGTGAATCCAGTCATTGGACCAGGTCACGTTGCCCCTCATCATACCGGTACAGTTTGGCGGGCTCTCCCCTTGCTTGCAGGCATCTTCGGCCAGGTAGGTCATATACCCTATGGCGCTATAGTATCCGGGTGGTGGCACGCTGCGCCAGTTCGAGATGACCGCGGTTCCAGACCCAGGGCCGCACCAGTTGGGCTCACTCTCCGGTTCCTTCCAGAGACCCATGGAGCAAGAGCCATACATGGGACTGCCCCTCTTAGGCGAAACCCCGGTCTTCCCTTCGAGAGCACGCCATATCTCCTCGGTCGAGTATCCTTTCGCTTTGAGTTCCCAGATTCTCGCTACCAGAGCGTGCTTCTGAGCCAATTCCTGCTCCTGTTGCGCCGTCAACTGGATTACCACGTTGGGGTCGTCAGCCGCCCCGCCGGTCATTCCTTCTGACAGTTCATCGCCGGGGAGTATCGGCCCATCAGGACCGGGCACGGCCGCTTCTGGCGTTGGCGGCGGCTCCTGCCCCATCACCGGCCCAGCACTCAACAACAGCGCCAGCAACACGAACACTGAGAGCAATTTGATCTTGTGCATCGTCAACCTCCTTCGATTGATTTTAGCAATCACCGGACCTCCCGATGACGCTATCAATTCTACCACATCTCGTGTCCTCC
>CAYQTW010000321.1:0-4338 GCA_964420485.1 uncultured Anaerolineales bacterium | reverse complement strand
CCTGTAAATCCTGTCGAAAATTCTTGCTCAATGTACAAGAATTTCACTGGTAAGGTACTAAAGCCAACCGATAGGGGTCTGGAACGCCCCTGGCCTCTACCTTGCGCTCCTCAGATCGCCCAGGCGTGCCCATCAGGTATGCGAACTCGGCTCTCTATTCAATTGAGAATGTGCGAAAAATAGGCCAAGTGGTCGCTAGATCATTGCCTGCGGTCGCGTGGCGGTCTGAATCTCGCGCACTAACTGGGGCGTGTCAATCTCTTTGAGGATGTAACGCACAGCGCCCACGCGATTGGCATCCGTCTGCTCCTCAGCGTCGAGGTAAGAGGTGAGGACGACGACGCTGGCGCGGGGACACTCTTTGGTCAGGCGGCGCAGTGCCTCCAGCCCCCGCCCGTCGGCGCGTTTGATCTCTAGCAGCACGACGTCGGGCTTTAGCCTCACTGCGTCCCGCAGGCCGGTTCTCCAGCAGCCGGTGCAGCCGATGACTGCGACCCCATCTGCCGAACGCAGCCGGGCCTCGAGCGCCTCTCTCACGGCGTCGTGGTCGTCAATGATGAGTAATCGTGTGGGTGCCATCTCTTCAATCACTCCACCAGTATAACGAAAACGTCGCGCGGGTGTTAGTGTCATCTATCCCCGATTCCCACTGACGTTTGTACCAAAGCCAATGTCATCAAGAGATGAGAACCAGACCTGCCAGGTTTTATGAGGCACTTTCGAACGGAAATACACTGTTAATCGTGTCGAATCTGGCTCACAAAAGCTCTGACGGAAACCTGGCAGGTCTTTAATCCTCGATGACATTGGTACCAAAGCGCAAGCGCGGGTTGACGACATCTTTACTCTGTGGTATCCTCCCAACCAATGGACGAGAGAGAACAGATCAAGGCGGTGGGCCTGTTTTCGGGTGGGCTCGATAGCATCCTGGCCGTGCGCATTGTGTTGGAGCAGGGGATTGAGGTTACTGCGCTGCACTTGCGCACCGGCTTCTCCTTCGCCGAGCGGAGCCTCGTTACCGGGCCTTCCGATGCCGAGCGAGCGGCCGCTATGCTCGGAGTGGGCCTGGAGGTGATTGACGTCTCTGCCGAGTTCCTCCCGCTGGTGCTCAACCCCCGTTACGGCTATGGTTCGGGGATGAACCCCTGCGTGGACTGCCGCATCTTGCTGTTACGACAGGCCAGGGCTTGGATGGAGACCCACGACTATCACTTTGTCTTTACCGGCGAGGTGGTCGGGCAGCGGCCCAAGAGCCAGAAACGGCCCATGCTCAATACCGTCGAGCGCGAGAGCGGCCTGCGGGGCTACCTGCTCCGTCCACTCTCGGCCAAACTCCTCGCGCCGACCGTGCCGGAACAGCGCGGATGGGTGGATCGGGAGCGTCTCTACGCCATCAGCGGGCGAGGCCGCAAGGAGCAGATACGCCTGGCCGAGCGGTTCGGCATCACCGATTACCCGCAGCCCTCCGGTGGCTGCTGTTACCTGATTGACCAGACCTATTCCCGCCGCCTGCGTGACTTTTTGGCCTGCGATGGGGCTTCAGCGCTGACGACCGGCGCGGCGCAACTCTTGGCGGTGGGGCGGCACCTGCGCCTGTCCTCTGGGCGCAAAGTGATCGTCGGGCGGCGCGAGCGGGAGAACGAATACCTGGCGGCCTGCGGCGAGGCGGGGGTACTGCTCACGACAGTGGATCACCCCGGCCCGACGACACTGATGCCGGGTGGGGCGGCAGGCAATCCGTTGACACGGGAAGAGATTGAACTGGCGGCGCGAATCACCGCCGGCTATTCCGACGGTAAACAGGAGCCGGCCGTGCGCGTCGAGGTGCGCGACGACGGCGGGCAGGGTGGAGTAGTCGAGGTGCTGACGGTCGCGCCGGTGGCGCGGGAGGAGATGCGGGCACTGATGGTGTAGGTGAGATCACGGCTCGACGACAATCTCGATCTCGCGCTCCTCCGTCGGGATCACCTCAAAGAAAGTATTGCCGACTTTTAACGGGATCGGGTTACCCTCCTCGTCCGTCAACGTCAGCATATCCTCGCGCTCCCAGCGCTGCCAAAATGCCTCGATCTGTATCCCATCGCGAAAGATAATGGCGCGGTTAGAGTGCCAGAGCGCGAACTGGATCGAGAGTGCGCCGCTGTGCGGCTCCTCGACGATGTCGGTGTCCCACTGCGGCACGTAGAGCACCACCACGTTGGCCACGCTCAGTTGCTGCCCGTCGAGCGCGTCGCTGTGCGGGGCACCATCGGACCAGCGCAGATAGCGCCCGCTGGCCTCGTCATAGCGCCATTCGGTGTCCTGCCGGTACCACGGGATGTAAATATACGTCGCCGGTTCTCCCTCGACCGTCGGCTCCTCAGAAAAAACCATCCCTTCCAACTCTTGCCGCCCACTGACGCCGCGCTCCGCCGCCCATTCGCGCACCACGGCCGGATCGGTGAACATTGTATGCTCCAGGGGCACGTCACGGCTAAAGTCGCGGTAAAAGACCGGCGCACCAACGCCGACGCTGGGCGAGGCAACCCGATCGGGATACAGGTCCGAATCCTTGACCAGCGCGAGCACACCGTTGCTGAAACCGGAGCAGGCCAGTACCGCCTTGTAGATCGCCGGTATCTCCAGGTCAATCAAGCGGCCGCTGCGCACCGATCCCACCCGTTCCGGGTCTTGGCCCAGGTAGACCGCGGTCCAGCGGGTGGCGAACCAGCCCTCGTTATAGTGCTCAAAGATCAGGTCGGCGCTGTTGATGCCCGCCTGGGGCCGCACGTACTGGGGCCAGGTGTTGGCAATCTTGATCGCCACCGGCACTCGCTCCAGCAAGCTGACATCGTCCACCACCTCGCCGGTGAGCGGGTTGACGTTTTCGGGCCACGGCGTGGCGGTGGGAACGACTGTAGGCGTGGGAGTGGGTGTGAGAGTGGGCACGGGAGTGGCGGTTGGAAGCGGGGTGGCCGTCGGCGCGAGAGGTGCGGGGGTGCGGGTGGGTGTAGGCGTCACATCTGCCGTCTCACTGCCGCATCCGCCCAGCATGCTTGAAACAAGCGCCATCGCCGCCAGTCCAATCGTGATCCACGCCAATGTGCGCAGTCGCCTCTTGTGTTGTGTGTGACTCATTCCTTACCTCCGTGTGCACCGCCGTGAACAGGCGGAGCTGAGTTGATTTTCGCAACGTGGCGTATTATAACACAAGCGAGACGGCGAGCAACCGTGTGGACGAATTTTGAGGGGGCGCTTTTCGCCTGCGCCTCATAGTGGTATACTATAGGTATCGTGAATGACCCACACGCATCACATGTGCCTGAACGGACCTGGTTCATTCCGGGAAGACCCGGTGCGCCCTCTGGCCCGCTGGCCCGCTACCGTCCCATCCAGCCAGTCGAGGCGGCGGGGGCTTATGTGCGTGCCTTCACCACGCCCGGCGACCTGGTGGTGGACCTGTTCTGCCAGGGGCCAACAATCGTGCGAGAGGCAATCACAGCCGGGCGCCGCGCGGTGGGCCTCAGCGTCAATCCCCTGCTCCTCGTCGCCGCCCGCCTGGGGCTGAGCCGGCCGGGCGCCGACGCGCTCAACGCCGCCTTCACCCGCTTGGCCGATAGCCTCAAAGGAGATGTGCCCCTGCGCCACCACCTGGCCGCGCTCTACCGCTCCGCCTGCCCGGCCTGCGGAGCGCCCGGCGTCGCTGAGTGGTTTGCCTGGGAGCGCGACGAGGATTGTCCTTTCGAGAAAGCAGTGCGCTGCCCCCGGTGCGGGGATGTGCAGAAGGGAGCGACAGACAACGCGGATATCGAAACCGCCCGCCGCGCCTTGCCGCAAAGTCTGGCCTACTACTACGCGCTGGATCGGGTGGCTCCGCCGGGACACCCGGCGCGGGAGCGGGCTGCCGAACTGGTCGAACTCTACACCCCGCGCAACCTCTCGGCGTTGATAGACCTGGCAATGCGGCTCGAAGGACTCGAGACCGGTGAACAAGTCAGGGTCACGCTCACCGGTGTTCTTCTCGATTGTTTTGACCGGGGCAGCAGCCTCGACCCCTACGGCGAAGAGCGGCCCCGCCCGCGCACGCTGCGTGTCCCGGCCCGCTACATCGAGCGCAATGTCTGGCTGTGCTTTGAGGAGGGGTTGTCGCACCTGCTGGACGAGGAACCCCTCGCCCCGGAGCAGGAGGAATACACACTGGTCAGCCGCGCGGCCCGTGACGTGGGGCAGGTCGTCCCGCCTGGAAGCGCCGCCCTCATCTTTGCCGATCCGCCCCGGCCCGACGGCGTCTTTTGGGCACTCTCGGCGCTGTGGGCAGGGTGGCTATGGGAGTCGCCAGCCGCTCGTGCGCTGCGTCCC
>CAYQTW010000320.1:0-4354 GCA_964420485.1 uncultured Anaerolineales bacterium | reverse complement strand
TGCTTGGGTGGCGGGGAAGCGGTGGTGATGGCGATTGAGTTAGAGTAGAAAAAATGTATCTGCTCAATAAAGTGGGGCAATGTAGCCGAGGTTTCCATACCTCGCGGGCATAACGCGCTATGGAAAGCGCGGCTACGTTAAAAGTGCCCCAGAATATTGAGATGATACGAAAAAATCTTTTGAGGGAATTCTGTATGAAATTCATCGTCAGTGTCGTGGATAAAGATGACGCCCTGCCGCTGGCCGATGTCCTGGTCACAAACGGATACGGGGTCACCGCGCTCAAAAGCGCCGGAGGGTTTCTACGCACAGAGAACGTGACACTTTTTACCTGTGTGGAGGATGAGCAGGTGAAACAAGTCACCAGTTTGATCCATGACAACTGCCACGCCCGCATCCAGCACGTGGGGTCTTTGCCCCCGGTGATGGAAGCGGGAGCGTCATACGTTCTGGGCACCGAGGAAGTGAAAGTGGGCGGCGCGGTAATCTTTGTGCTCGACGTCGTGCAGTTCTTAAAGGCATAGGGGATTAGTCGCTCGCTCCTCGCTATGGACGACTAGAGTCGTTACTACAGTCGTCACTACGAACAAATCATCAGGAGATGATATGATTCCTGGAATCGAAGCCCTTGAGCAAATTCTCGTCCAGTTCTTGGAGAGCCTGTTTGGGGTGATAGGCTGGTTCGGTGTTGTGCTGGCTATGGCCATTGAGAGCGCCTGTATTCCTCTGCCCAGTGAGGTAACGATGCCTCTGGCTGGTTGGTTCCTGATCGAAGCGCAGGGGCATCCAATGTGGCACGTCTTGTGGGCCGGGCTTTACGGTGCCTTGGGCTGCACGATTGGCTCGGTGGTGACATACTGGGTTGGCGCACTGGGGGGACGTCCCTTGCTGGAGAAATATGGCAAGTACGTGCTGATCTCGCGCCACGACATCGAGATGGCCGACCGCTGGTTCGATCGCTGGGGTGAGATGACGGCGTTTTTCTCGCGCTTACTGCCCGTCGTGCGCACGTTTATTTCGCTCCCGGCAGGCGTGGCGCGGATGCACTTTGGCAAATTCACGCTGCTGAGTTTCGTCGGGTCGTTTATCTGGTGTATCGTCCTGGCATGGCTAGGCTACGTTTTTGGCAACCGATGGGAGTTGATTCGTTATTACATGCGTCCTTTTGACATTCCAATCATCATTGCCGGTCTGGTCTTGGTCGGCTTGTATATCTACCGTCACGTCAAGCGAAACAAGGCTCAAAGGCGTGAAACGAGGACGTGAAACGTAATCTCACTCCAAGCCTCACGTTTCACGCCGACTTTCCTACGTCCAGCCCCTGATGCTGCCGACGACACGGCGCAGCGCAGAGAGACCGGTGGGCTCGTAACGCCGTACCATCAGCACCGAACAGGGCGCGCGGTCGGCCACCGCGTCGGGCAGAGCGCCCACCAGCAGGCTCTTGATGGCCCACTCGTTCGATGCGCCGATCACCAACAGGTCATAGTCGCCGTCTTGAGCCTCCTGCAAAATTCCTTCGAGGACATTTTCGTGAACCACGACGCGGGAACGAACTACGGAGGCAGAGCCACCCGCGATTTCTTCGGCCATTTCGTTCAGGTAGCGCGTCTCAGCCTCCAGGTTCAGATCGTTAGAGGGGCGCACAATGCGCATCACTGTCAACGCCGCGCTGCTGGCGGAGGCAATATCGGCGGCCAGGCGTAACCCCAGGCGGGCATGTGGACCGCCACCGCTGGCTGGCACCAGCACCCGGCGCACCGTTCCCAGTTCCCGCGCACGCAGCACGGCCACATTGCACTGGGCCTCTTGCAGCACTGTTTTACCGGGGCTGCCATAAATCTGCCCGGCCGAAAGCGGCCCCAGCCAACTCATCAGAATCAGCCCAACAGCAGGCCGCGCCTCGACCACGGCTAGCGCGCAGGATGCAGCCCCGTGACCAACGCGATGCAGCGTGCGGATCGGAATCCCTTGCGTTGCATATTGCGCCGCTACCTGCGCCAGCGCGTTCCCTCGCGACTCGTCCGGGGGATGGAATTGCGTCTCGGCCAGACCCAGCGGCGTCTGTGCCGGTACAACCTGCACGTCCACTATGCTCACCACGCGCTGGTCATCGGCCTGGGCCAGCGCCGTCGCTAGTTTCAACAAAGGCTCCGGTTCCGTGTCGGCGAATACCGGGATCAGGATTTCCTTCTTGCCGGCCAAACCCGGGGCCTGTGCCGCCTCGATTATGCCCTCCAGAGGCCGTTCCCGCTCCCACATCGGCCCAAACTCGCCGGTGACGACCGCCTGCTTGTGTACCCAGACCACGTACCAGACCAGGCTCAAGCCTACCAGTGTGACCCCGGCAATCTGTGGCAGGGCATCCATCGTCAGAATGACTCCCAGCGCCAGCAGCCCGGCGACGATCGGCAGCACGGGGTAGAGCGGCACTCGGAAAGCAGGATGATACCACCTGGGGCGGGTGTGCCGCATGACGATGACCGACATGCACAGCAGTGCGTAAGAGACCATAAAAAGTGCGCTAGAGATCTCGGCCAGCATTTCGGCCTGCCCGGTGAGCGCGAGTAGCGTCGCCAGGCCGCCCGTGACCAGGATGGAGCGGGAAGGAGTGCTGAACTGGGGATGGATATAGTCGAACCAGCCAGGCAACACGCGGTCGCGGCCCATCCCATAGTTGATGCGCGACGAAGCCAGAATGGCCGCGTTGGCCGACGAGAGCGTCGCCAGCAACGCTGCCACCAGCATGACCATACTGCCCACCGGCCCCGCTATCCGGCCGGCGCTCTCGATCAACGGGGCTTCCAATTGACTGATCTCGGTGTGCGAAACGAGGCCCGTAGTGACAAAAACGATCAAGGCGTAAATGATGGTGGCGATGATGACCGAACCTATGATTGCCAGCGGCAGGTTGCGGCCGGGGTTTTTGATCTCTTCGGAGATGGTCGAGATCTTTTCAAAGCCGGTGTACGAGACAATGATCAAGCCAATGATCCCTATCGTCGCTCCCCAGCCGTAGGGCATAAAAGGCTGGTGCAGCGTAAGGTCAACGTTAAATAGCCCCACGCCGACAAAGGCAATGAGAATCACCAACAGCAGGATCACGACCAGGTTTTGGACGCCACCGGAAACCTTGGCCCCGCGATAGTTCAGGAACGTGAAAAAGAGACCGGCCACGGCCGCGCCAGCCCAGGGCGGGATCACGGGAATGAAAAACGAGAGGTACTCGCCAAAGGCAATCAGGTAAAAGCCGGTGGCAAAGGTCAGCCCCAGCCAGTTGCCGGGGCCGACCACTGAACCAGCCAGAGGCCCAAGCGCCTGGGTGATAAAGGTGTAACTGCCACCCGCTTTGGGCATACCGGTCGCCAGTTCCGAAATGACCATCGCAATTGGCAGGCAGACTAGACCGGTCAAGATATAGGAGATAGTTGCCGCCGGCCCAACCCGCTCAGCGGCGATGCCCGAAAGCACAAAGATGCCCGCCCCGATCATCGTCCCCAGGCCGATAGCCAGTCCTTCTTTCAGGCCCAGTTCACGCACCAGTCCGCGATTGTCGCCAATACCATGCATTGCCTTCCTCCTTGCGCTGATATACCGTAGGGCCAAGAAAATGTATCATCTCAATATTCTGGGGCACTTTTAACGTAGCCGCGCTTTCCATAGCGCGTTATGCCCGCGAGGTATGGAAACCTCGGCTACATTGCCCCACTTTATTGAGCAGATACAAGAAAACCGTCATCGCCACTTTTGCGGCCCTGATTATACCATGCAAAGGCCGGTTTGGGGAAGGTGGGCTTCGCGGCAAGCATCAGCCACATCTACCAACTCCCCCCGTCCACAGCAACGGGTTGCCTTCCGGCGCTGTTGTGCTATACTGTTGGTGGATTGGTAGACTTGATCTCAATGGAACAAATTCAAATTTCAACTAGTGACCGTCAGGCTTTCCACGACATCACCGCCGAGGTGCAGGCAGTCGTCGGGCGCAGCGGGGTGCGGGAGGGGATGTGTTTCGTCTTTTGCCCCCACACCACCGCCGGCCTGACGCTGAACGAGAACTGGGACCCTGACGTGCAACACGACTTGTGCCTGGGGCTAGACGCCATCTCGCCGCGCCGGCCCGAGTATCGCCACGGCGAGGGAAATTCCCCGGCGCACCTCAAGTCATCATTGGTGGGCGCATCGCTGTGCGTGATGGTCTCCGCTGGCAAACTGGTGCTGGGCACCTGGCAGGGCATCTACCTGGCCGAGTTCGACGGCCCGCGCCGCCGCAAAGTCCTGGTCAAGGTGGTGGCAGGCTGAGTGGTATCATCTCAATATTCTGGGGCACTTTTAACGTAGCCGCGCTTTCCATAGC
>CAYQTW010000319.1:0-4360 GCA_964420485.1 uncultured Anaerolineales bacterium | reverse complement strand
ACTCTGTTGTTCCTGTGAAGTGGAACGCAGCCAATTTGAGGGCCGGGGCGCTCAGGACGCCCGGGTCGGACCACACGCGACGCGCCTCTCGCCCCACCGCCTCTGCTCCCGCCAACGCCTCGACGTAACTCTGGGTGAAGCGCAGGTTGCGCACCGGTCTCGTCAGTTCGCCGCGTTCGATGAGGAACGTGCCGTCGCGAGTCATCCCGGTCATCACCGCCTCGCGGGGATGGACGGTGCGTGTGTACCAGAAGCGAGTGACGTAGAGTCCCCGTTCCGTGCCGGCGATCATCTTCTCCAGCGTGGTGTCGCCGGCGCCCATAAAGGTATGCAGCGAAATCGGGCCGAGGCGGGCGGAATTGAGCCAGGGATTGAACGGATTGGCGGCCGGCAGCGCGTGGCCCGTGGAACGTTTCCCCTCCCTGGCCGCCCGCGCCCGGTCGTAGACCGCGTCCCCGACTACTCCATCGCGCACGATGTCCACCCGCTGGCGAGGCAACCCCTCGAAGTCGAACGGCTGGGGCCAGCCGGCCGGGTCGAGGCCGTCGTCCCAGATAGAAATAAGCGGCGACATCAGACGCTCCCCTTGCCGCCCGCTCATCCAACTCCGCTCCTCCTGCACATAGTTTGCGCCGGCGGCAAAGGCCAGCGTTTCGAGCAGGTCGTGAGTGGCGTAAGGCTCTAGCACGACTGGGTAGACGCCCGGCTTCAGCGGTTGCGGGTCGCGGCCGCGCAGCGCCTTGCTGATGGCCTGCTTGCCCAGCGCGACGACGTCCACCTCTGCCACCTTCCACGAGGCGCCGGCGGCGAAGCCAGAACTGTCCCCGGTCATCACCACCGTCGTCAGGTCGGCCTCCGTGGCCGGATGATAGGCGAAGAGGCCGTGGCTGTTGGCGACGGCCCACTCGTGGATAGCGGTGCGGAAGGCTCCGGCGGCGAGACATCCCGTCTCCTCCGCCCGCCGGCAGACCAGACGCACGGCCCGCGCCCGCTCAATAGGTTCGCATCCGGCGGTGGCCTCGTCGAAGGCCGTAACCTCCGGCACGCTGACGGGGTCCGGCAGGCCGGGGAAGTTGGGGTCCTCGGGCCGGAGTTTGGCGGCGGCGCTGGCGACCTCGACCACTCGCTCCAACCCTGCGTCGGTCAGGTCATTGCTCGCCGCCACGCCCACGCGCCGCTCCAGCGCGGCCCGCACCACCAGGTAGCGGTTGGCCTCCGCCACGTGCTGGTGGATGGTGTTGTTGGCGAAGCGGGTCAGTTGCTCATCCCGCCCCAGCAACACCACCTCAGTTTCGTCCGCTGGAGAAAGCCCAAGCACTCGCTTGAGCAAAACCTTGGTCTGTGTCCGTCCAATCATACTCCACCTCCCTCGCCTGCTTCACTACGTTGTTCATTGTTAATTACTCGGACCGTTCCATCAACGGCAGTTGAAACTGCACCAACGGTTGCAAAGTCGGCCTTCGCCGACTGATTTTAACCTGCGCAGGCAGGTTTCGCAGGCGTTGCCGCGACTTCCAGTCGCCGGGTTGAGGTAGTCACGTTCATTGTTCATTTCATCACTCCCACCTGCACGTTGCGGAACCGCGCCGGCGCCGCCCCGTGGCCGGTGTGGGCGATCTGGCTGGGTTGCCCCTTGCCGCAGTTGGGCGTGCCCCACACATCCCAATGCTCCCGGTTGCAGACCGCGTCGCACGAACCCCAGAACCGGGGCGTCATCCCCGTGTAGGTGCAATTTTTCAGCATCCGGCCCAGTTTGCCCCCTTTGATCTCGTAGCCAATCTCGGTGCCGAATTGAAAGTTGAGCCGCTTGTCGTCAATAGACCAACTGCGGTTCATCTCCATAAAGATGCCATCGTCGGTGTCGGCGATCAGGTCATCAAAGGTCCACTCGCCCGGCTCGATGGAGACGTTGGTCATACGGATGAGGGGGATGCGGTTCCAGCCCGAAGCGCGCATCGCGCCACCAGAGCGGGCCTCGGCCCCGTCCCAGCCCTTGAGATGCGCCAGTTGCACCGCCGTCTCCCGTGAGGTCAGGTAGCCGACGAACAGCCCCTCTCGCACCAGTTCGACCCGCTGCGCCGGCACGCCCTCGTCGTCCCAGGCAAAGGTGCCCAGGCCCTCCGGCAGCGTCGCGTCGGCGGTGAGGTTGACGACAGGGGAGCCGTAGCGCAAAGCGCCGAGTTTGTCGGGCGTGAGGAAACTGGTGCCGGCAAAGGCCGCCTCGGTGCCAAAGACACGGTCCAGTTCGGTGGGGTGGCCGCACGATTCGTGCACCTGCAGCGCCAACTGAGTCGGGCCGAGGATAAGCGTGGTCACGGCGCTGGGACAGGGAGCTGTGGTCAAGAGCGCCACCGCCTCACTGCCGACCTGTTCGGCGTGACCGGGGAAATCCACTTGCTGGATGTACTCCCAGCCGACCGTGCGCTGGTCGCGCCCGAAAGAGTTGGGGTAGGAGCGTTGCTGCACCTCCCCGTCCCCCACAGCCAACGCGACGATGCCCCCGCCGGTCTCGATAATCTCTTGCTCGGTGAACGCGCCCTCGGTGTTGGCGAACGTCTTGCGCTCCCGCAAGCAGACCAGGGTACCCTGCGCCACCTTGACCCCCGCCACGCGCCGCAAGCGTGCGTCGGCCTCTAGCAGCAGCGCGATCTTTATCTCGGCCGGCACGCTAAAGGGGTCAATCTGAACCGGCGTGCGGTAGGCGCCGGTGCTGGTCACGGGCGGGCCGATGTCCACCGGCTCCTGCCGGGTGAGCGCACTGGCACGGGCGATCTCTACCGCCAGCGCCGCCACCCGCTCGACCTCCTGTTTGCTGACGATGGCGCTGGAGGCAAAGCCCCAGGCTCCCTCGGCGATGACACGCACGCCAAAGCCGTGGTCCTCCGTCTCGCTCAATGCCTCGACCACACCGTTCTTGACGCCGACGACTTGTTCCCGGCGCTCGACGAAACGCACGTCGGCGTAGGTCGCGCCGCGCGTCTGTGCTGTGTCCAATGCCAGGCCAGTCAATTCTCTCAAGATGCACCTCCGGGGTAATTTGACAAGTTTTGACAAGTAAGGTCAATTATGCCACCAGGAGGCCAATTTGTCCAGCGCCAACTTGGCCGTTCATTGTTCACTTCACAGATTTCCCGCTTGACAAATTTTAAGTTATATATTATAATTCTTAATAGTTGACTTGATATTATTAAGGAGGAAGCAATGTATCCTGTCCCAACTGATTGTCCTATCTGCCACGACGACCTGCTAGTCACCCGCTTGGTCTGCCGCAACTGCGATACGGCTTTGGAGGGCCGCTTCACCATGGGGCGACTCTTCCAACTCACCACCGAGCAACTCCACTTTGTAGAAGTCTTTATCCGCTGCGAGGGCAAGAGCAATCGTGTGCAGGAAGAACTGGGCCTTTCCTACCCCACCGTCCGCAGCCGCCTGGAAGATGTCATCCGTGCCCTGGGGTACGAGGTGGGTGGGAAGCAGGAGGCCGGAGACGAGCGCCGGCAAGAGATCCTGGGACAACTGGCCCGCAAAGAGATCACCTCGGAAGAGGCATTCCGACTTTTACAAGAGAAGCAACTATAATAGGAGGTATGAAATGTCTGTACAAGTGATGCAAGTTCGTTTTCCTGGTCTGTTGGTGGCTGTCTCCGTGGAGCGGCCTCACCGGCGAAAGAAAAAGCGCTCCCCAGAAATCACTCCCGCATGGGCAGGGCGCGAATACGTGGCCCGATGCTTTCCCCCTATTACAGGAATAGAGCCCAATTTGATAAAACTGCAAGCATAGGAGAAACAAGAATGTTCGAGCAAACGATTGAAACATCGGCGACTCCCCATGTCACCATCAGCGAGTGCCTGGGCAACCTGGTGGTGCGGGGGTCAGAGGAGCGGCAGATCACCCTTCACGTGCAAGGCGGGGCCGACGACGTGACTCTGGAGCGGGAGGGGGAGACCTTTACCCTCACAACCCGCGCCAACTGTCGCCTTGCCTGTCCCTCGGCCACTACTCTCACCATCGGCGCTGTGCGGGGTAACTTGAAGGTCGAGGGGATGCAGGGGCCAGCCGCCATCGGCGACACCTACGGCAACGTGGATCTGCGCGGGGTCGGCTCTGCTGCCCTGGAGCAGGTCTTTGGCAACTTGAGTGCCCGTCAGGTGGCAGGGAGTCTGGAGGCGGAACGGGTGCAGGGCAATGTCCGGCTGGGGCCGCCCTTTTCCCCCGGCGCCACCTACAATCTGAACGGTAGCGGCAACCTAACGGTGCGTCTCCCCGCCGACGCCAGCCTCCGTCTGGCCCTTTGCGCCGGTGGCAAGGTTCGCTCCCGCGTCCCCGGCCTGGCCCTGGAGGAGGTGGACGGGGAGACGC
>CAYQTW010000318.1:0-4362 GCA_964420485.1 uncultured Anaerolineales bacterium | reverse complement strand
GCAGAATACGACCTCCCGCTCACTGTCCCCTGGCATCCTACCTCCGCCTGGCAACCCGGCGACGTCTGGCGCGGCCAACACTTCCTCTACCTCCCCGCCGCCCTCGACAGCGCCATTTACACCTGGACCGTACAACTTGCTCAGTCACCCAGTCACCCAGTCACCCAATTATCTGTCACCGCCCCCGACCGCATCTTCACCCCTCCACCGGTAGACATAGAAACCAACACCCGCCTGGGCAACGTCGCCACCCTGGTAGGAGCCAATCACCCAATCACCCAATCACCCAATCACCCAATCTCCATCACTCTTGTTTGGCGCGCCGAGGCGGAAACAAACGTTTCCTACCACGTCTTCCTGCACCTCATCGGTCCCGACGGCGCACTGGTGGCCCAATCCGACGGTATCCCCGCCAACTGGACCCGTCCCACCACTGGCTGGCTGCCCGGCGAGTACATCACCGACGCACACACCCTCACCATCCCACCCGACGCGCCGGCGGGCGACTACATCCTCTACGCCGGCCTATACGTCCCTGACGGCGAGCGGGTCACCACCCCCGACGGCTCTGACGCCATCCTGCTGACCACGATTCAGGTGGAGGTCCAATGACCTGCACCCCTAACCCCGAATCCCGAATTTGCAAGTACAAGGCTAATCTCTCCGTCCTCGCGCTCTACGTTCTGATCAGTTTTGTTCTTACCCTGCCCCTCCCTCTCACGATGAACCGGTGTCTGGTTGGTGACGACATTGACGTATGGATAAATCCCTGGGCCAACTGGTGGACGCAAAAGTCGCTGTCCGAGGGATTACCTTTCTACTATACAAAATACCTATTCTATCCCCAAGGGACCAGTCTGGTCTATCACAGTTTTAGCCATGCCAACACTGCCCTGTGGCTGCCCTTGCGACACCTGGTCGGTGACCTGTCCGCATATAACCTTACCGTCCTGGTGACCTATCCTCTCTCGGCTTTTACCTTTTACCTCCTCGCCTACTACTTTAGCAAATCCCGCCCTGCCGCTTTTGTCGCCGGTCTGATCTTTGCCTTTAGCCCCTACCACGTTGCCGAAAGTTCACATCCCGTCCTCGGCACGATCCAATGGATTCCACTCTTTATGCTCTCCCTGGAAAAAGCCATCATCCAGAAAAGAATCCGGTCGGGGTTATCCGCAGCCTTTTGGCTGTGGCTGACTGCTCTCTCGGGATGGCATCTCATGATCCTGGCACTCGCTCTAGGGACGTGCCGCGCTCTCTACCTGCTGCTCACAGAGCATAGATGGAGAAACCGCCAGGTCCAACGGGTCTTGCTGATCGCGTCGCTTGCTTTTGCAATTCTGACGCTTCCTTTCATCTGGCCCCTCCTGCGCGAACAATTCGCCAGCGGCACGCCCGGCTATATCGCTGCCCATCAAGAACGATACGCCGGCGCCGACCTTCTTGCTTTCTTCACTCCCAGCAACTACCATCCCTTGCTGGGGCCATCCGTGAGCCAGATTTATGAGCGTTTCTACCCAGGAGGACTCTGGCAGAGACCCGCTTTCATCGGCTATTCGGTTCTGATTCTGGGATTTATCGGTATCTGGCGTAGCGGGCGGCGAGGGCGATTCTGGTGGTTCGCGAGTACTGTGTTGTTTGTCCTAGCCCTGGGGCCTTACCCTCGATTGCTCGGTCAGCGCCTTTTCTCGTTTCCCTTGCCGTGGGGCGTTCCTCTGATTCGATTGATTCGCTACACGGAGCGAGTCAACATACTGCTTACTCTGTGTTGGTCATTGTTGGCAGCGTGGGGGTGCGCCGCCATTTTCAAGATCGCTCTCCCTCAACGGCGACGCCGGGCAGTATTGGTGGCAGGAGTATTGATCCTGGTCGTTTTCGAGTACTGCCCCGTTCCCTTTCCCAGCACCCGCGTGGAGGTTTCTCCCTTTTACTTCGAACTGGCACGGGAGCCGGGTGACTTGGCCCTATTGGAAATCCCAATGGGACGGCAGCCGGCCAAGATCAGCATGTACTATCAGACGATTCACGAACGGCCGCTGGTGGAAGGCGCTGTCTCGCGCACACCGCCCTACGCTTATGATTTCATCTCCGGCAACGAGTTGCTCTCGCTGCTCCCGCAATACAGTCTTCCTGACTATGAAGGCCCCTTTGCTTTTCCGTTCCCCGACGTCTCACGCCAACTGGAGACCCTCGCCGAAGCGGGGATTCGTTACATCGTCTTTCACCGCGACAGGACCCCCCCCGCCATGCTCGCTGCCTGGCAGTCCTTTGTCGTCGTGGACCCCGTCTACGAGGACGCCAGCCTCGTCGTGTACCACACTCGCCCCGATTACAAAATCGCGGTTCGCCTGACCGAGGAACTGGGATTGGCTAAAACGGACAATCTTGTGCCATCTGCCATCCCCCAGGCTTCGTGGCTGCAATTTGATCTGCATTGGGTGGCGCTAGAGTCCCCTTCTCGTGAGTACGATTATCGGGTGACTCTGCGCGACGCTACCGGCGAGACGATTGCCACTTATGACGTGGAACTTGAATGGCCGGGGGGAGCCCTATTCACATCTCACTTTACTGGCCAGATTGATCCGTTCCTGCCAGCGGGCCATTATCAGGTTTCTGTAGAGATCATCAATCCGGACACTGCACAGACAGTGGGCATGCCCGCCGATCTTGGCGCCCTGGAGGTGCAGGCCCTGCCCCGCCAGTACACCCATCCCCGCGTCTCCACCGCAGCGAATGCCGTTTTCGATGACCAGATTTGCCTCATCGGCTACGACGTGGAACAGACGGAAACATTTCTGAACCTCACCCTTTACTGGCAGGCTGTGCGCCGGATGGATCGAGATTACAAGGTCTTTGTTCACCTGTCCTCCGATGATACAGTGGTGGCCCAGTACGACGGTATGCCGCGTGACTGGACGTATCTGACGTCTTGGTGGGACAAAGACGAAATCGTCACCGACCCCATCACTCTGGACGTGAGCCGATTGAGCCCAGGACAGTACGAGGTGGCCGTCGGAGTATACGATCCTGCTACCCTGGAGCGCTTGCCTGTGGTAGACCAGGCCGGTACATCGCTGCCTGAACGGAAACTCGTGCTGCCCTTCACGATAGAAATCCAATGACCAAATCCCAAATCCGTTCATTGTTCATTGTTCATTGTTCATTGCTTCTTGCCTTTATTCTTCGCTGTTACCGCCTCGTTGCCCAGAGCATCTGGTGGGACGAGGCCATCAGCCTGCACCTGGCCACCTCCCCCGTCACTGACCTCTTGGCCGACCGCGCTGCCCACGTCCACCCGCCGCTCTACTTCCTGCTGCTCAAGGGCTGGGTGGCCCTGGCCGGCGCCAGCGGTTTCAGCGTGCGTTTCTTCTCCGTCTGGTTCAACACTCTCCTCGTCGCCGCCATCTATGCCTTTGGCCGCCGCTACCTGGACCGGCGCACTGGCCTCATCGCGGCGCTTCTCACTGCCATCTCCCCGCTTTACGTCATCTACTCCCAGGAAGCCCGTGTCTACGCTCTCCTTCCACTCATCTACCTGATCCTCCTGGCCCTGGTCAATCGCCTGACTGACGCACCCCGCAATTCGCCATTCAATTGGCTCCTACTCGTCGGCGTCCAAGTGATGGGCTTGCACCTGCACTATGTCGTCCTCCTGGCCGTCGCCTACGTCAACCTCATGCTCCTGCTCCGCCTGTGGCGACGGCGGCGGCGGCGCGAACTGGCCCGCTGGCTGGTCAGCCTGGCCCTAGTCGCTATCCTCTGCCTGCCCTGGGCCGTCACCGTGTTCGCCAACCGCGAAGCCGTGCAGGCCGACGTCGGCGCCAGCAACCCCTTCATCGAGCCGGTCCCGCTGGATCACTTTGCCCGCCTCCTGTGGACCTTTCAGTGGAGCGGCCTCACCGCCGCGCCAGGCTACCCGCCTCTGTCTTTCGCCGCTCTTCTCCTGGCCGGCTTGCTCCTGATCGCTCTGGTCATCCTCATGACCGGCGCCCGCACTCGCACCACCGCCATTCGCCTACTAGCCCACTGGCTCCTACCGCTGGCTCCCGCCCTCCTGATGTGGCAGGCCAAGCCGCTCTCCCATCCTCGCTACGTCGCTCTCTTCGCCGTCGCACTGCTGCTTTTCGTGGGGTACGCTCTGGCGCAACTCGGCCGCCGCGTCGTTGGCCGGACGTTATCTGTCGTCCTGGGACTAACCATCCTTGCCCACTCCGCCATCGCCCTCCACGCTTGGTACTGTGACCCTAACTTTGGCAAAGACGACGTGCGCGGTTTGGCCGCCCACCTGGAGGCCGAGACCACCGCTGCCGACCTGATCGTGGCCCCGTGGCAGGACTGGTCACTGGACTATGCCTACCACGGCCC
>CAYQTW010000317.1:0-4365 GCA_964420485.1 uncultured Anaerolineales bacterium | reverse complement strand
CAGGGTGTTTCACAAGTCCGAGAGCAACCCTCAGACAGGCGACTCGTTAGCGATTTTGGCAGCAGTCGGAGCGACTTGGGTCGCCATTCGGTAAGAAAATGAACTGCGCAGCCGAAAATCAGCCCGAAAAGAGCCTGGGTTGGCCTCGCAAAAAGGCTTTTACTCGCACCGGGCGCTCTGAGAACGCCAAAAATCTGCGTCTACGAGTAGTCGGTGGACTTGTGAAACAGCCTGTACACATTATAGCCATAGCCGCCGTGCTGTCAAGCGCATTCACGGAATCGTAGATAGGAAAACCGACGCGGCTTGACATCTCTGCCTTCCTGTGGCATAATGCATACCACGTTACAAAGGCGATGATGGAGACGAGTAGGCGCGGGGTGCCGGCCCAGAGAGCCCGGGACAGGTGAGAGCCGGGCGCGGGAGCCGCGTCGAAAATCCCTCCGGAGCCGCTGACCGAAAGGCCGCTGGCCGACTAGACTCAGACGGACTCGTCCCCCGTTAGCAGGACACGGCGATGTTGGTCGCTGGCCAAGAGGTCCCGCCTGCGCGGGGCAAGAAGGGTGGTACCACGGGAGTTGAACTCTCGTCCCTTTGCGGACGAGAGTTTTTTATTTGGAGGTGAAATGACCGAGTTGCTCTACCAAACAGACAGTTACCTGCGCGAGTTCCAATCCGTCGTGACCGAGGTCGTCGGCGATGGAGTGGTTCTGGCCCAGACAGCCTTTTATCCCGGTGGCGGCGGGCAGCCGTGTGACGTCGGGCGTGTGGCGGCCGATGGCGAGGAATGGGAGGTAGTCAAGATCGGCCGCAGCGAGGGCCGTATCGTACACAAACTGAACCGCGATCCGCCGCCGGTGGGCACGCCCGTCAAGGGCATCCTCGACTGGGAACATCGTTACGCGCTGATGCGCACCCACACAGCAATGCATATTCTCTGCGGCGTCGTATGGCGCGACTATGGCGCCCTGGTGACCGGTGGCAATATGAAGCCGCTGCGGGGGCGCATGGATTTCGAGTTCGAGCACATGCGGAAAGAGTTGGTGCACGAGATTGAGGAGAAAATCAACGCCGAGGTCGCCGCCGCGCGGCCCGTGCACGTGCGCATCCTGCCCCGCGAGGAGGCATTTCAGATTCCTGACCTGATCCGCACCAAGATCAACCTGCTGCCGCCCCACATCACCCAGGTACGGGTGGTAGAGATCGAAGGGCTGGACTTGCAGGCGGACGGCGGCACGCACGTGGCGAACACGTCAGAGGTTGGCTCTCTGCGCATTGTGGATTACAAGAGCAAGGGGCGCATCAACAAGCGGCTGGTGGTGGGGTTGGAAGAGTAGAGCGCGGGTTAAGCGCGAGGGGCGCGGATGAACTGCCCGGTCCGGTGGTGAGCATCATCCAGGTCTTTGATAGCGTAGAACGCGCCGGTGTCAACGAAGACTCGTTGCTGTCGGTTCATCATTTCTTGCTCGTGCATTGTTGTTTGTGAGGCTCGACATAGATGTAGTGGTCGTGGCGTTCTGACACATCCGTGAGGCCACTGGAGGCCGTGCTGGACATGGCCATTGCCAATAGCGCCTGCCGTTGGCGCTCACCTTCGGCCCAGAATTTTTCTTCGTCCTCCGGGTCAAAGTCGAGCACGTCGGCCAGCGTTTCTTGGACAGGAACGCCATCCGCGTCTACGACGGGCATTTCGATGGTGACGATGAGTGGCTGGCCTTCCGGCAGAGTTACGTCTTCAAGCAAGTAGAGGGCTCGTCCCTCTCGAATGACTTTTGTTCGCACGTGCATAGCACACCCCCTATGGGGGTACGAATTCATTGTAGCGCAGAGATAGACTTTTGTCAACGTCAGGCGACATAAAAGTTGAAGGAGAAGATAATGTTCAAACCAGTACCCAACCAAGTTGATTTCATCGCCCAAGAACACGAGAGTTTGGCCTTTTGGGAGAAAACCCACGCTTTCCAGAAATTGGTGGCGTTGCGGAAAGACGCTCCCCACTGGTCTTTTATTGACGGGCCAATTACAGCCAACAATCCCATGGGTGTCCATCACGGCTGGGGGCGCACATACAAGGACCTCTACCAGCGCTACAAGGCCATGCACGGCTTTGACCAGCGCTGGCAAAATGGCTTTGACTGCCAGGGCCTGTGGGTCGAGGTCGAAGTCGAAAAGGAACTGGGCTTTCGCTCCAAGCGGGACATTGAGCAGTACGGCATCGCAGAGTTTGTGCGCCGGTGCAAGGAGCGGGTGCTGAGATACGCCGCCATCCAGACCGAGCAATCGCTCCGCCTGGGCTACTGGATGGACTGGAACGACCCGGATACTTTGCGCGACTTGGCCGACCGTCTGGCGCAGAATCCGGACGAGGTGATCACCGTCAAAGGGCCGGACGGCCCCGTGACCGACACGGTCGAGGGCATCGTCGCCCGGCTGGGCCTGCCGGAACTGGGGGGCTCCTATTTTACCTTTTCCAACGAGAACAATTACATGATCTGGACAATGCTCAAGCGCTGCTGGGAGCGGGGCTGGCTCTACAAAGGGCGGGACGTGATGCCCTGGTGCCCCCGTTGCGCCACCGGCATCAGCCAGCACGAGATCGTCACCGAGGGCTACCGCGAGATGACACATCCCGGCGTCACACTGCGCTTCCCGCTGCGAGGCCGGCCGGGGGAGAGCCTGCTCGTCTGGACCACCACCCCCTGGACGCTGTCCAGCAACGTCGCGGCGGCGGTGGGGCCGGAACTGACCTACGTAAAAGTCCGCCAGGGGGACGAGGTTTTTTATCTCTCCAAAGGCACACTGTCTATCCTGAAGGGCGCTTGTGAGGTGCTGGAAGAAATGAAGGGCGCAGCACTGGAGGGTTGGACCTACGACGGCCCCTTTGACGAACTCGAGGCCCAGCAGTCCGCCGGTGGGCCACAGGCTCACCGAGTAGTTCTGTGGGACGAGGTGGGAGAAGCGGAGGGCACCGGTATCGTCCACATCGCCCCGGGCTGTGGCGCGGAGGACTTTGCGTTGAGCAAGGAACTCGATCTCCCTGCCATCGCCCCGCTGGATGAGGAAGGAGTTTTCCTGGAGGGCTTTGGCTTCCTCACCGGCATCCACGTCTCCGAAAGCGCCCCGCGCGTCTTTGAAAATCTGCGGGAGAAGGGATTACTGTACAAAGTAGAGGACTATGTCCACCGCTATCCCGTCTGCTGGCGCTGCGGCACTGAACTGGTCTTTCGCCTGGTGGACGAGTGGTTCATCTCGATGGACGAACTGCGCCACGACATGATCGAGATCACCAAGCAGATCCGTTGGATCCCCTCCTTCGGCCTGGACCGCGAACTGGACTGGCTGCGCAACATGCACGACTGGATGATCAGCAAGAAACGCTACTGGGGACTGGCGCTGCCTATCTGGGAATGTGAGGCGTGTGGCCACTTTGAGGTCATCGGCGACGAGCACGAACTTGAGGAACGAGCGGTGGCGGGCTGGGACGAGTTCGAGGGACACACGCCCCACAAGCCCTGGATTGACGCGGTGTGCATCACCTGTCCCAAGTGCGGCGCGGAGATGAGCCGCATCCCCGACGTGGGCAATCCCTGGCTGGACGCAGGAATAGTCAGTTTCAGTACCCTCCAGTACCGCACCAACCCCGACTACTGGCGCCAGTGGTACCCGGCCGATTGGATCAGCGAATCTTTCCCCGGCCAGTTCCGCAACTGGTTCTACAGCCTCCTGGCGATGGCGACGGTGCTGGAGAACACTCCGCCGTTCAAGAATTGTTTCTCTTACGCCTTGCTCTTTGCCGAGGACGGACGACAGATGCACAAATCGTGGGGCAACTCTATCGAGTTCAACGAGGCCGCTGGTGAGATGGGAGTGGACGTGATGCGCTGGCTCTACTGCCGCCAAAAGCCGGAGAACAACCTATTCTTTGGCTACGGCAAGGCGGACGAGGTACGGCGACAGTTTCTGATCCCGCTGTGGAACGTCTACTCCTTCTTTATCACGTATGCTAACATTGACCGCTGGGAAACTGGGGAACTGGGAAATTGGGAAACTGGTCACCAATCTACCAATCTACCAATCTACCAATCTACCAGTTTACTGGACAAATGGATCCTGGCGCGGCTCAATCAAGTGGTAGCACACGTCACTGACCGCTTGGACAATTATGATGCTTATGGGGCGACGATGGCAGTGGAGAGTCTCTTGGATGACCTGACCAATTGGTACGTGCGCCGCAGCCGGCGCCGGTTCTGGAAGAGCGAGCAGGACGCGGACAAGAATGCGGCTTATGGCACGCTTTACCAGGTCTTGACCACTCTCTGTCGCGTGCTGGCCCCGCTCGTCCCCTTTGTCACCGAGACGATGTAC